>JANNAJ010000436.1:0-2270 GCA_031384285.1 Verrucomicrobiota bacterium | reverse complement strand
AGCTACGAAGGCAACCCGCTGGTGAACGCCTTCGCGCTCGGGGTGCTGCGCCACGAGCAGATCACCCGCGGCGCCGCCCACGGCATCGGCAACCCCGTCTTCTACGTCGGGCCCGCCACCGGCCGGGACGGCCTCGCCGGGGCGGCCTTCGCCTCGCAGGACCTCACCGACGAATCCGCCGAGCAGCAGCGCGGCGCCGTCCAGGTCGGCGACCCGTTCATGGAGAAGCTCGTCTGCGAGGCCTGCCTCGAGCTGCTGGCCACCGGCGTCGTCGCCGGCATGCAGGACATGGGCGCGGCCGGCCTCACCTGCTCCACCTGCGAGACCGCGGCCCGCGCGGGCACCGGCATCGAGATCGAGCTCGACAAGGTCCCGCAGCGCGCGCCGGACATGACCAGCTACGAGATCATGCTCTCCGAATCCCAGGAGCGCATGTTGATCGTCGTCCACAAGGGCCAGGAGGAGGCCGTGAAGCGCATCTTCGACAAATGGGACCTCCCGTGGGCCGAGATCGGCGTCGTGACCGACACCGGTCGCATGGTCGTCCGCCACGGCGGCGAGGTGGTCGTGGATGTGCCGGCCAAGAAGCTGGCCGACGAGGCGCCGATCTATTTCCGCGAATCGAAGGAGGCCGCCTACATGGCCGCTGTCCGCGCGTTCCGCCTCGATGGCGTCGCCGACACGAAGGACGCGCCCGGCGACCTCAAGCGCCTGCTCGCCAACCACACCGTCGCGTCGAAGAACTGGGTCTACCGGCAGTACGACCACATGGTCCGCGACGGCTCGGTCGTGTGCCCCGGCAGCGACGCCGCCGTCATCCGGATCAAGGGCGATTCGCTCCCCGTGATGAGCGCCGCGCTCGCCGCGAAGGTCGGTGACCGCCCCGTGCCCGAGAAATTCGTGGCCTTCACCGTCGACTGCAACGGCGGCTACGTCTACCTCGACCCGTACGAGGGCGGCAAAGCGGCCATCACCGAGGCCTGCCGCAACCTGGCCTGCACCGGCGCGCTGCCGCTCGGTTCGACCGACAACCTCAACTTCGGCAACCCGCACAACCCGGAGATCTTCTGGCAGCTCAAGGAATCCGTCCGCGGCCTGGCCGAAGGGTGTCGCGCGTTCGATGCCCCGGTCACCGGCGGCAACGTCTCGCTCTACAACCAGCGCGGCGCGCTCGGGTCCATCGACCCGACGCCGACCGTCGCCGTCGTCGGCCTCATCGCCAAGGCGGAGCACATCACCACCCAATGGTTCAAGGCCGAGGGCGACGCCATCATCCTGCTCGGTGCGCCGGTCGACACCGTTGACCCGCTCCAAGGCCTCGGTGGCAGCGCCTGCCTGAAGACCGTCCATGGTCTCAAGACCGGCCTTCCGCCGCGCGTCGACCTGGAGGCGGCGAAGGTCCTGCACACGACCTTGATCGGCTTGATCCGCGAAGGCGTGGTGAAGAGCGCGCACGATTGCAGCGACGGCGGCCTGGCCGTGGCCATCGCCGAGAGCTGCTTCAGCAACCAGGTCGCGAAGGACACCTTCCGGTTCCTCGGTGCCACCATCGATCTCACGGCGGCGATCGCCGGAGCAGCCCCGCGCCTCGACGCGCTGTTGTTCGGCGAGACGCAGAACCGCGTCGTCATCTCCGTCGCGGCCTCCGATGCCGGTCGCGTGGTGAAGCAGGCCGGGATCCTCGGCGTGCCCGCCGCGGTCATCGGCAAGGTCGGCGGCGACACGTTGTCGGTGCGGACGCCTATGGGCGAGTTCGCGTCGCCGGTCGCGGAACTGCACGACGCCTGGTGGAACAGCATCGCCCGCGCGATGGCGTGACCTGCTTCCGGCCGCGGTGCCGATGATCCGTTCCGCCGCGCGGGCCTCGCTAACGCCCGTGCCGGAGCGGCGAGGTCCGCCAGTCGTACTGGATCGCGGCCACGCGGAACAGGAAGGTGCCTGCGACCGACAACGTGCCGGCCACCGGCGCCGACACGCCGAGCTTCGCCACCAACGTGACGAACACCGTGCAGCCCGCGGCGGCCGCCAGCGCGTAGAACTGGCCGGCCCGGAAGATCAACGGTTCCTCGCGCACGATGATGTCGCGCAGCAGCCCGCCGCCCGCGGCGTTGACCACGCCGACCAGCACGGCTGCCGGGGCGCTGAGCCCGGCCTGCAGAGAGAGCTGCGAGCCGATGACCCCGTAGGCCGCGAGCCCGAGCGCGTCCAGCACGTCGAAGACGAGCCCGAGGCGGTCGTGCAACCGGCCGGACCACCTCCCGAACACGCAC
>JANNAJ010000259.1:0-2095 GCA_031384285.1 Verrucomicrobiota bacterium | reverse complement strand
GCCGAATCCCGCCCCGTGGGACCTTTCCGCGCGCGCCCGCCGTGCGAGCCGTCTGCCGGCGGGACGCACGGCAGCACGCTGTAAAAACCGCCGTCCGAGGCCCACAGCAACGCGGCGTCCGAGTCCGTCTCCCGCTGGGTGGATCCATCCCAGGTCGGCGCGATCAATGCACCGTGACGACGGGCCGCGGCACCTGCCTCGTTCCCAAGTCGGGGTGATCTCTTTTCGGGCCGTTGGCGAGTTGCCCCCGCAACCCGCTCGGCTTGCAGGGCAAGCCGCCCACAACGTGAAGCCGAGTTCTGCCGGTATCCACCAGGAGTCGGTATGAGTCGGCCCGTCTGGCGGACCGATACCGCCGAGTTCGTCCCGGAACTGTTCCAGTGACCGACGGGCGCGGGGCCCGGACTGCCTTTGTTGCCGGCCAACATCGGAGATGGGGCACCCCGGCTTGAGCCGGAGTGCCCGGGCCGTCACGGGCTCACGTGCTTGACCTGGAACCGGTGCGACCGCGGTTTCCGCGCGGCCTCGATCTTGGCCTCGTCGTCCGCGATCTCCCCGTCGATGCGGCTGAGCTCTGCCGTCCGGCGTGCTTCGGCATCCGACCCTTTGGCCCACTCGGGGAAGGAGTAGAGTTGGACCGAACGCCAGCGGTCGAAATAACGGTTGTTCTTGTGGAAGACCAACGCCAGCAGCTCCCGGGTCTGCCGGGTCACGGGGCCGTCGGCGTTGCTGAGGTTGACCCCGGCGGCCAGTTCGGCGGCGCTGGCCTTCCGCGCCGATTCGCCGTCGATGGTGATGTCATAATTTCCATCGGCGAGGCCGGTCACCCGCAGCGTGTATCGGCTCAGTTCATCCAGGACCGGGGCGAGTTTCAGCGCCGGTTCCGCCCGCTGGTCGATCGGCAGAGGAAGCGCCGCGTCGATGCGGTCAAAAGCGACACCGCCGCCAGCGATATTCAGACCTGCTACCGTGCAGCCGACCGCGGTGACCGTTCCGGCGGGTAGTTTGATCTCCGCTTCGGACACGGCGGACGAGGCTCCCAAGCCTTTCAGCACGGCCCAAGCCATCAGCGTTTGCCCCGCGGGTCCGGGGTGGACCGCATCGCCGCCACCGATGAAGGCGGCGGGATCGTTCGTCCGCGCCGCCATCATGAGGCCCAGATAGGGTGCGAACTGGTCCACGAACGACGCTCCGTTTTGGGCGGCGACTTCCTTGAGCCCGTCCGAGAACTGGCGGAGGGACAGGTTGCGGTCGTCCTTGTCCGGGTCGGGACGCCGGTCCTCGATGGGCTGCGGCGTCAGGAAGGCGACCCGCGCGCCGGCTCCGCCGAGGACCTTGGCGATCTCCGCTTGGCTCCGCGCGTAGGCCCGGAAGATGTCCGGCCGGAACTTCTGGTAGGAATGGTCGTTCATGCCGAACTTCACGGTCACGAAGGTGGGCTTGAGGGGCAGAACATCCCGCCCCAGCCCCTTGCCGACGGAGTCCACGACCATCTTGTCCATCGCGCTGCCTTCGGCGGCGAACAGGGTCTTCTCGTCCGGATGGGCCCGCTGGCGGAGCCAGGCCGTGTCGCCGCCCCAACCGACGTTGCGGAAGCTGAGCTTCCACGCCGGATGCCGGGTGAGGGCGTAGGCCTCGATGTAGGTGGTGTAGAGGCGCTGCTCCGTGATGCTGTCGCCGAGGAAGACGACGCGGTCGCCGTCGCGGATCGCGAAGTCCGCAGCCAGACGACCCAAAGAGACCAAGCAGGCGACGGCGAGCGCACCGATGCGGAGGGATTTCATCGATCGACTCTCGTCATCTCTAGGCGGCGTTTCAAGCGGATCGGCGACCGGGGTGTGATTGGAAGTGGCGGTCAGTCGATGTGGTGTGAAGGAAGATTCCAGTAGGAGTGCCCGAGGAGGTCGGAGCGAGCGACGCGGAGGCCGATGATGGCCTCTGCTTCGGGTTTTGTCTCTTCATCCAAGATTCCGTGGTCGCGGAGGTCGGCAGCTACTTCCGACTCGTGGAAGTCGCTTGAGCGGGACGATGGGGCCGCGCGGCAGCGCGGACCCTACCCACGATGGTAGGGACGGGCTGCCGCCCGTCCGTGACT
>JANNAJ010000258.1:0-3904 GCA_031384285.1 Verrucomicrobiota bacterium | reverse complement strand
GGCATCCTCCACTTGGGAGATATCGCGCTTTCTGCCGACAGCCGATTCGCTCTCGGCGCCTCCCTCGAGGCCTACGCCGCCGGCGACCTGCTCGGCGCGTTGGCCGCGTATCCGGAAGGCCGGGTCCCGGCGGACGCCGCGGAAAAGACCTATCGCGCCGCGCTCAGCCTGTCCGTCGGTCAAGCCGCCAAGGCCGAGGGCTTCCTCGCCGGCGTCGGGTCCGAGCCGGCGACGGCGCTCCGGCAGGTCATCGCCGTCGCGCGCGGGCAGGCCGGTGCCGCGGGCACGACGCATACGACCGCCACGGGGCTGCTCGCCGCGGCCTACGCGGCCCAGGCGCGCTTCGACGTCACCGGCGCGCTCCGGCTGGCCCGCGCTTCGGCCGCGGCGGCGCCTGGTTCCGGCTTCGCGCAGGCGCGGATCGCCGAGCTGGAGTTCGGCACCGGACGCATCGCCGCCGCCCGGACCGCGATCGCCCGCGCGCTCGAGCTCACGCCGCGGAACGCCCAGGCGCATTCGCTCGACGGCTATCTCGCGGCCGCCGAGAACCGCACCGCCGCCGCGATCGCCGCCTTCGACCGGGCCATCGCCCTTGATGCCGACCTGGCGCCGGCGCACCTCGGACGCGGCCTCTGCCTCATCCGCCAGGGCGATCTCGCCGCCGGACGCGCCGAGCTGCAGACCGCGGCCGCGATGGAACCCAGCCGCGCCATCTTCCGCAGCTACCTCGGGAAAGCGTGGAGCGAGGAACACGACCTCGCCCGTTCCGATCGCGAGCTGGAGCGTGCCCGGCAACTCGATCCGGCCGACCCGACCTCGTGGCTCTACCTGGCTCTGCTGAGACAGCAGCAGAACCGGGTCAACGAAGCGGTCCAAGGACTGGAGGAATCGAAGGCCCGCAACGAGAACCGCGCCGTCTACCGCTCCCGGCAACTGCTCGACCAGGACCGGGCGGTCCGCGGGGCCAACCTGGCCAGCGTCTACCGCGACGCAGGTCTCACCGATCCGTCGGTCCGCGAAGCGGCCCGGGCCGTCGCCTCCGACTACGGCAACGCCAGCGCGCACCTGTTCCTGGCGAACAGCTACGATTCATTGCGGGACCCGCGGCTGTTCAACCTGCGCTACGAGACGCCTTGGTTCAGCGAGCTGCTCGTGGCGAACCTGCTCGCGCCGGTCGGCGTCGGATCGCTCTCCCAGAACGTGTCGCAGCAGGAATACTCGCGCCTTTTCGACCGCGACCGGGTCGGCGTCAGCTCGACCACCGAATACTTCGGCAACGGCACCTGGACGCAGCGCGGATCGCAGTTCGGCACGCTGGGCGACTTCGGCTACGCGCTCGACGTGGATTATCGCAGCGAGGCCGGCTTCGGTCCGAACACCGGGCTGGAGCAGCTCTCGCTGTATGGCAAGGCCAAGTGGCAGCTCTCGCCGGACGACAGCGTCTTCGCGCTCGTCAACTACAGCGACTACTCGAACGGCGACACGCGCCAGCTCTACGACCCGAACGCCACCAGCCCCGGGTTCCAGTCGACCGAGACGCAGTCACCGAACGTCTTCGCCGGATGGCACCACCGATGGACGCCGGGCCAGGACACGCTGCTGCTGGCGAGCCGGCTCGACGACACGCTGGCGTTCAGCGACGCCCGTTCGACCGTGCCGTTCCTGCACCATCTGGTCGCGTTCGACCGCTACTCGACGAGGCCGTTCGCGGTGGACTACCGCAGCAAGCTGACCGCTTACGGGGTCGAGGCGATGCACATCGCCGCGATCGGCGACCACACGCTCGTCGCCGGCGCGCGCTACCAGAAGGGCGACTTGGAGACCGTCACCAGCCTCACCAACCGGTCGAACCTCAACCCCGGTTCATTGGTGTTCGATCCGTCGACCGCTTCGGTCGCGAGCGACCTCGACCGGGTGAGTGTCTACGCCTACGACACCTGGCAACTGCTTCCTTCCCTGCGGTTCACCGCGGGAGGCAGCTACGAACGGCTCTACTTCCCGGTCAACATCGACCAACCGCCGACCGATGCGGGCCAACAGACCAAGGACAAGCTCTCGCCCAAGCTCGGTCTCGAATGGTCCCCGCTCACCAACGCCAACGTCCGGGCCGCTTGGACCCGTTCGCTCGGCGGCAGCTACTACGACACCAGCGTGCGCCTCGAACCCGTGCAGGTCGCGGGCTTCACCCAGGCGTTCCGCAGCCTGGTCCCTGAATCGGTCGAGAGCCTGGTCCCGGGCTCGGCGTTCGAGACGTTCGGGGCGGGTGTCGATTATCGGTTCCCCACCCGGACCTATCTCGACCTCAGCGGCGAACTGCTCCGTTCCGACGCGGGACAGAACTACGGGGCCTACACCTACACCTCGGGCGACCCGCTCGCCGGACCGGCCACCTTCACCCGAGGGATCCAGTTCGAGGAACGCACCTTGGCCGTCACGCTCAACCAGCTCATCGCCGACCGCTGGGCGGTCGGTGCCCGGTATCGCGTCAGCGAGGCCGCCCTCGACGAGAGCTATCCGCCGGCGATCAGCGCGCTGCCCACGTCGCCCGTCCGGGACGTCTCGGCGACGTTGCACCAGGTCACCGAGTTCGTCCGGTACAACCACGAGAGCGGTCTCTTCGCGGAGTTCGCCGGGATGTGGACGCAGCAATCGAACCGCGGCTACGGCGTCGGGGCGAAGGACCTTCCGGGCGACGACTTCTGGCAGTTCAACCTCGTGGGTGGCTACCGTTTCCTCCAGCGCCGCTGCGAGGTGCGCTTGGGCGTGCTCA
The DNA here is from genome assembly GCA_031384285.1 of Verrucomicrobiota bacterium. Lineage (GTDB taxonomy): Bacteria > Verrucomicrobiota > Verrucomicrobiia > Limisphaerales > UBA9464 > CAIVQB01. The sequence goes on along the minus strand of JANNAJ010000258.1, from coordinate 1,134 downwards.
ACCTCACCGGCCAGGACTACCGCCTCAACCCGCTCAACCTGCACGAGGAGTACCCGCGCGAGCGCACCCTCTACACCAGCCTGCGGCTGAACTTCTGAGCGCGGTATGAAGCGCCTCCTCGCCGTCTTCGACCGTTATGCCATCGGCGCGTTGGTGCTGACGTTGGGCATCGGTTGGGCGTTCTGGCGAACCAACCTGGAGCATGAGGCCGACTACAAGCGGGACAAGAACGAACGGCTTCCGAAGCGGGAGAAGGTCCGCCGCTGGCTGCGCGCGAGTTTCTGGCCGGAGGACGGCGCCCCCGGGGTGCGCGGCCCGACCGATGGCAACTTCGGCAACCCCATCCGCTACCGTAGCTATGATTGGCTGTTCTTGATGCGCGAACGGCTGAGGCAGCATCAGCCGCCGCAAGAGGCCTGCATCGTCTATCTGGACGAGGCTTCCCACGCGCGGATGGGACAGCCGATGAACGAACCGTGGGACCGCCGGCTCCATGCGCGGCTGGTGGACCGGCTCTCCGCCGCCGGAGCCAAGGCCATCGTGTTCGATATCATCTTCCTCGAGCAGAAGCGGTTCGCCGACCCGGAAGGCGACAAAGCCCTGGCCGAAGCGGTCGCAAGGGCCGGCGGCAAAGTCGTCGCGGCGATGAGCACCAAGATCACCGACGGGGGATGGGGCCATCGCGTCACGCCAGGGGCGATCCCACCCTTCAAGGCGCTGGTCCGGGCGCTCAAGGCCGCGGATCCGGAACGGTTGGAAGAGGTCACTTTGGGGTTCCCCCAACTGGTGCCCTCCTACGACCAGGTCGTCCGCAGGCATCCGCCCTCCTATCCGCCGAACAAGCACAGCCTCGAGTGGTCGGTGTCGTCGTTGCTCCGGGCACCGGTCACCCTAGGCCGCGATGAAGCCGCCGCGCAGGAGGCCGAGAAGGTGGAGCGCTGGGTGAACTACTACGGGCCTCCGGGGCGCATCGCACAGGTCCCCATGGTCGACGTGCTCGATCCGGCGGCCGGCCAAGAGATCCCGGACGCCTATTTCCGAGACCGCATCGTCTTCGTCGGGTCGTCGACGCTCACCAAGTTCAGCGGGGAACGGAAGGACTCCTACGTGAGCCCCTACGCCGCGCTGGCCGAT
>JANNAJ010000228.1:0-14482 GCA_031384285.1 Verrucomicrobiota bacterium | reverse complement strand
GGCGTGATGCCGGACCTCATCTGCCTCGGCAAGGCGCTCACCGGCGGATTCCCGCTCAGCGCCTGCGTCGGTCGCGCCGACGTGATGGACGCCGCTTGGCCCGTCTCGTCCGGCGAAGCGATCCACACCAGCACCTACCTCGGCCATCCGGTCGGATGCGCCATGGCGCTCGCCCAGATCGAAGAGCTGAAGTCGAAGCGACTCATCGAACGCACCGCCGAGCTGGGCACCGGGTTGGCCGACGCGCTGCGTTCCGCCTTCACCCTTCACCCTTCACCCTTGGTGCCCCGCACCCGTTGCATCGGCCTGATGGCTGCCGTCGAACTGCGCCGCGCAGACGGTGCGCCAGCCACCGTCGAGGCGATCACCGCGATGAAGGAGATGCTCCGGCGCGGCTACATCCTGCTGCCCGAGGGCGAGCATTCGGACATCCTCAGCTTCACCCCGCCGCTCACCATCACCGCCGCGCAGCTGCGCCGCGCCGTCCGGGAACTCCACGACGTCCTGTGCGGTGCCAAGCGTCCTCGCTCGCGCGCCGTCCAGAAGCGATGAGACCTCCCTGCCCCGCCGTCTTCCGCGTCCTCGCGGCTTCGTCGTCGATCCTATGAACCTTACCGAGATGCGCCGCTGGCTCGACCTCCGCGGCATCCAGCTCACCAAGTCGCTCGGCCAGAATTTCCTGCACGACGGCAACCAGCTCCGCCGCATCGTCGCGGCCGGCGAGGTCGTGCCCGCGGACAACGTGCTCGAGATCGGCCCCGGGCTCGGCCCGCTCACCGAGCTGCTGCTCGCGCAGTCCGGCCAGGTCTTCGCCATCGAGAAGGACGCACGCCTGGTCGAGGTGCTGCGCGAGCGCTTCGCCAGCACCCCGGACCTCACGTTGCTCACCGCCGACGCCCTGCGCTGGCTGCAGGAGAACCCGCGCGATTGGACCGCCTGGAAGCTCGTCGCCAATCTACCCTACTCCGTCGCCTCGCCCATCCTCGTCGAACTGGCCGAGGCCGACGGCCCGCCGGAGCGGCTCGTCGCCACCCTTCAGCTCGAGGTCGCGCAGCGCATCGCCGCCGAGGCCGGCACGGAGAGCTACGGCCTGCTTTCGCTGCTGCTCCAGCTCCGCTACGAGCCGCGCGGCTGGTTCAAGATCCCCGGGAGCTGCTTCTTCCCCGCGCCCGACGTCGATTCCGCGTGCCTCACGCTCGTCCGGCGACCGCGGCCATTGCTCACCCACGCGGAGGCGAAGGTCTTCACCCAGCTCGTGAAGCTGGCCTTCTCGCAACGCCGCAAGATGATGCTCAAGCTGCTCAAGACCCGGTGGCCCGAGGACCAGCTCCAGACCGCGTTCACCGAGATCGGCATCCCGGCCATGGCCCGCGGCGAGACGATCGACCTCCTGCGCTACGTCGCGCTCACCCGGTACCTGATGCGGGCGTAGGACCGTCGGGAAACCGGGCACGAGGGTCCGCCCCGCGGCATGCCATGCCGTGCCGGGATGAATCCGCTTCCTCCACCTTCCGCCAGCGGCTAGGACGAGCGCGTGACCGCCGAATATCTCCGACATTGCCGCGCCTTGGTGGACGTCGTCGAAGCCCAGACCCCGCTCATCGAGCGGACGGCCGACCTCTTCGCCGCGACCATCCTCGCCGGACGGATGGTCCACCTCTTCGGCTCGGGCCATAGCCGCATCCTCGTCGAGGAGATGTGGCCGCGATACGGCTCGTTCCCCGGGTTCAACCCCATCGTCGAGCTCTCGCTTTCGTTCCACAACCTCGTGGTCGGCGCGAACGGCCAGCGGCAGGCGATGTTCCTGGAGAACGTGCCCGGGCTCGCGGCGCGCATCTTGCGCAACTTCGACCTCTCGCCGCTCGATTCCGCGCTCGTCGTGTCGTCGAGCGGTTGCAACGTGGTGCCGATCGAGATGGCCGAGGAGTTCCAGCGGCGCGGCGTGAAGGTCGTGGCGATCATCTCGCGCCGGCACAGCGAGGCCAGCACCAGCCAGCGTCCGGACGGAAAGAAGCTCCAGGACTTCGCCGACCTCGTGCTCGACACCGGCGCGCCGGTCGGCGACGCGATGGTGAAGGTGCCCGGGCTGGACACCCCGGTGGCGCCCGGCTCGACCGTGGGCGGTTGCCTGCTGGTGAACTCCATCAAGGCCGAAGTCGCCCGACGGCTCACCGAGACCGGCCAGCCTCCGAAGGTGCTCACCGCCGGCGCGCTGGTGGGACGCGCCCGCGCGACGGAGATCTTCGAGGCCGCCTACGATGAGCATGCGCGCCGGCTCGCGGTGCTCTACAAGGACATCGGCCGCTGACCGGGGCCCGCGATCCCGACCGCGACCGGCTTTCGCCGCGGCTTCTCTTCTTGCCCGCGGCTCTGGCAATGTCCGCGCGACACAATGAGACCCGTCGTCCTCCTCGTCGAATGCCCCGACCGCCCGGGGTTGGTCCACTCCATCACCGGGGTCCTGTTCCGCCGCGGCGCCAACATCGTCGGCAACCAAGAGTTCGTGGACCGCGTGGCGGACCGCTTCTTCATGCGGACGGAGTTCGAGGGCGGCGACGACCGCGAAGGGTTGCTCGCCGAGCTCCGCGCCGTGCTGCCAGAAGGCGCCGAGGTGCGCCTGTCGGATTCAGAGCCCAAGCGCGTGGTCGTGCTCGCGTCGAAGGAGCACCACTGCCTCGCCGACATCCTGGTGCGGGATTCGTTCCGCGAACTCGACGCGCGCGTGCTCGCGGTCATCAGCAACCATGCGGTGCTGGAGCCGCTGGTCCGGAAGTTCGACCTGCCGTTCCATCACCTGCCCCACGGCGACCTGCCGCGGGAGGTCCACGAGGCGCAGCTGCTCGCCGCGGTGCGGCAGTACCGGCCGGACTACGTGGTGCTCGCGAAATACATGCGCGTGCTCGGGTCGTCCTTCGTCGCGGAGTTCCCGGCGCGGCTGGTGAACATCCACCACTCGTTCCTTCCCGCCTTCGCCGGCGCGCGGCCCTACCATCAGGCCTTCGAGCGCGGCGTGAAGGTCATCGGAGCCACCGCCCATTTCGTCACCGACGAGCTGGATGCCGGCCCCATCATCGTCCAGCAGGTCGTGCCGGTGGACCATTCGCACACCGCCGCGGAACTGGTGCGGTCCGGTCGCGACGTGGAACAGATGGTCCTCGCGCACGCGCTGCGGCTGGTCTTCGAGGACCGCGTGTTCCTGAGCGGCAACCGCACGGTGATCTTCAGCTGAGGCCGCGATGACGCGGAGGAAAGAAGGTCCCGCCGCGAGCCGGTCCGATCAGCCGGGCAACAAGCGCGTCCGCGCGGCCCGGACCCGTTGGACGGCCTCTTCGACCGTGGCGCCGGTCGCGGTGAGATGGCCCATCTTGCGTCCCTTGCGCGGCGACGCCTTGCCGTAGAGATGGAGCTTCACCAAGGGATCCGAGAGAGCGGCCGCCCAATCAGGTTCCCCGCCCGCGGCGATCCAGATGTCGCCGAGCAGATTCGCCATCGCGGCCGGTTGGCGGAGCTCGGTCGAGCCCAGCGGCAGACCGCAGACCGCGCGGAGCTGCTGCTCGAACTGGCAGGTCACGCACGCGTCGACGGTGAGATGCCCGGAATTGTGGGTGCGCGGCGCGAGCTCGTTGACCAGCAGACGTCCGTCGCGGGTGACGAACAGCTCGACCGTGAGCAGGCCGACCACGTCGAGCGCTTCGAGGATCCCGCGGGCCAGTCGGACGGCCTCGTCGGACAGCGCATCCGGGATCGCCGCCGGGGCGAAGGTGACGTCGAGGATGTGGTCGGCGTGCGCGTTCTCGAAGACCGGGAACGCCGCGAACCCGCCGTCGAGCGTCCGCGCGGCGATGACGCTGACCTCTTTGGAAAAATCCACGAACGCCTCGTAGATCCCTTCCGCGCCGGCCAACGCGGCGAACGCCTCCGGAAGCTCCGCGACGGACCTGAGCTTCTGCTGGCCCTTGCCATCGTAGCCGAAGCTCGCCGTCTTCAGCACCGCGGGAAGACCGAGGTCGCGGGCGGCGGCTTCCAGCTCGGCCAAAGTGGTGATCCGGCGGAATGGCGTGACCGGGAAACCGTTCGACCCGAGGAACGTCTTCTCGCGCAACCTCTGCTGGGTGATGTGGAGCACCTCGCCCGCGGGCCGCACCGGCACGACCTCCGCGGCGGCCCGGCTGGTGGCGCTGGGCACGTTCTCGAACTCGAAGGTGACCACGCTCACCGCACGAGCGAAGTCGCGGACCCGGTCGAGGTCCTCGTACGGCGCGACCACCTCGACGTCGCCGACCTGCCCGGCGGGCGTGTCACTATCGGGCGAGAAGATGTCCACGCGGTACCCGAGCCGGCGGGCCGCGATGGTGAACATGCGGCCGAGTTGGCCGCTGCCGAGCACGCCCAACGTGGCTCCGGGGAGGATCACACCTGCATTCATCGAGAGGAGCGAGCGTAGGAGCGCGGAACACCCGACGGCAACGCCCGTGTGATGATGGGTATCGCAAGCGGCGGACGGAAGCGGCGCGGGGCCACGATACCGCGGAGCGCAACGCCGCGTCGCGCCGCGTCGCGCCGCGTACGCCGACGAGATAGCCGCTTCGGTTCGCGCCCCGGCGGAGCCGGTCGCTTGACTCGCCGGTGGACGCCTTGGACGCTGCGTGACCAATAGCCGACCGATCGGATGCGCGCCGTCGTGTGTCCGGACGATCTCGGCATCCATCATGACCTGGTCCCAGGATTATTCCCCGCTCGGGAGCATCGGCGCCTCCGCGCTGGTGGCGGCGCTGCCCGTGGTCGTCCTGCTCGGATTGCTGGCCTTCTGGCACGTCCGCGCGCAGTTCGCCGCGCTGGCCGGATGGGTCGTCGCCGGGACCGTCGCCGTCACGGTCTACCACATGCCGGCGAAGCTCGTCTTCGCGGCGGCGGGATACGGCATGGTCTTCGGGTTGTTCCCGATCGGGTGGATCCTGGTCAACGCCCTCTTCATCTACAACCTCGCGGTCGAGACCGGGCAGTTCGAGGTCCTGCAACGGCAGGTCGCGGGCGTCTCCGGCGACCGGAGGATCCAGGCGCTGCTGATCGCCTTCAGCTTCGGCGCGTTCATCGAGGGCGCCGCCGGGTTCGGCGCGCCGGTGGCGATCAGCGGGGCGCTGCTCATCGGGCTCGGGTTCCGGCCCCTCGAAGCGGCCAAGCTGGCGCTCATCGGCAACACGGCGCCGGTGGCGTTCGGCTCGCTCGGGACGCCGCTGATCACCTTGGCGAAGATCACCGAGCTCGACCTCCAGCAGCTGAGCGCGATGGTCGGACGCCAACTGCCGGTCTTCTCGCTCATCGTGCCGTTCTGGCTGGTCGTCGCGCAGTCCGGTTGGCGCGGCATGTGGGGCGTGTGGCCGGCGTGCCTGGTCACGGGCGCGAGCTTCGCCCTGAGCCAGTTCCTCATCAGCAACCTGCACGGACCTTGGTTGGTGGACATCGTCTCCGCGCTCGCCGCGATGGGGTCGCTCGTCGTGCTGATGCGTTTCTGGAGCCCCGCGGAGAGCCAGCCGACGGTCGCATCCGCGCAGGCTTCCGGCCCGGCGCGCGCGGCGTCGGGGCCGCCATGGAAGGCGTGGCTGCCGTGGATACTCCTCTCGGTGTTCGTGTTCACCTGGGGATTGCCCGCGGTGAAGACCGCGCTGAACGGCTGGGCGTCGCCTTCTTTCCCCGTGCCGTACCTGCACAAGGCAGTCCTGCGAATGCCGCCGGTGGTGCCCGCACCGGAGGCCGAGCCGGCGGTGTTCGCCTTCAACTTCCTTTCCGCGGCCGGGACCGCCCTCGCGCTGGCAGGCGTGTCGGCGGGACTGTGCCTCGGGCTGTCGCCGGCGAAGATCGCCGCGGTCTACGGCCGCACCGTGTGGCGGGTGCGGGTCTCGTTGCTGACCATCGCCCTGATGCTCGCGCTCGGCTTCACCACACGGTTCAGCGGCACCGACACCACGGTGGGCCTCGCGATGGCCGGGACCGGATGGCTCTTCCCGTTCTTCTCGCCGATCATCGGATGGCTGGGGGTCGCGCTCACCGGCAGCGACACGGCCTCGAACGTCCTGTTCGGCAACCTGCAGAAGGTCAGCGCGGGACAGCTCGGGCTGTCGCCGGTCCTGATGGCGGCTTCGAACAGCTCCGGCGGCGTCATGGGCAAGATGATCGACGCGCAGAGCATCGTGGTGGCGAGCGTCGCGACCGGCGGCCACAAGGACAGCCCCGACGCGGGAACCGTCCTCCGCGCCGTGTTCTGGCACAGCGTCGCGTTGGCCGTGCTGGTCGGCTTCCTCGTGATGGCGCAGGCCTATCTCTGGCCGGCGATGGTCCCGGGCAAGTGAACGACGCGCCGCGCGCGCCGGGGCCGGACACGAAAAAGCCGCGCTTGCGCGCGGCCTGTCGGGATCCGGACCGGCGAGGTCAGGACCGCTTCGGACGGATGAGGATGACCTTCTTCTCGCTGCCGTCCACCTCGACGCTATGGGTCTCGATGTCCGGGTCGTCCTTGAGGGCCTGGTGGACGATGCGGCGGTCGAACGCGTTCATGGGCTCGAGCTCCACGACATCGCCCCAACGGCGCACCTTCTCGGCCGCTTCCTGGGCGTGCTTGACGAGCTGCTCGCGCGCCTGCTGGCGGTAGCCGCCGACGTCGAGGATGATGCGGGGGACCTTGGTGTCGCCCTTGAAGACGAGCCGGTTCACGACGAACTGAAGATCGCCCAAGGTCTGGCCGGCCCGGCCGATGAGCCGGCCCGGGTCTTCGGTCTGGATATCGAGCAGGATCTGGTCCTCCACATCGCGGGCGGCGATGGTGACGGTGAAGCCGAGATGGCTCAGCAGTTGTTCGAGGGTGGCCTTGGGGTCCATACAGGTTGAAGGGATGCGGATCGGTCCGGCGCGCGGTCCGGGCTCACTGCTTGCGTTTCAGCAGGCTGGTCGGGCCGGCGGGGGCGGCGGGCTCCTGCTGGTCGGTGTTCATCTTGGTGAGCTTGGTCTGCAGGACCGTGATCAGGTTCTGCACCGTCCAGTAAAGCGTGAGGCCCGAGCTGTAGTTGTAGAGGAACAGCGTGAAGAACACGGGCATGTACTTCATCATCTTCTGCTGCGCCGGATCCATCTGCGGCGACATCGGCGTGAGGCTCGCGAGGTAGAGCGACGTGCAGCCCATCAGGAGCGGCAGCAAGTTGATCGGCAACCCGACCCCGGCGACGCCGAGGAACGGGAAGAAACCGAGCCCCGGGATGACGAACAGCGTGTCGGGCTGCGACAGGTCCCATGCCCAGAGGAAGCTCTCGCCGCGCAGCTCGATCGCCGTGCGGAGCATGAAGAAGAACCCGATGAAGACGGGGAACTGGATGAGCATCGGCAGGCAGCCCGCTGCGGGGTTGACCTTGTTGTCCTTCATCACCTTGAGCGTCTGCTCGTTCAGCTTGGAAGGGTTGTCCTTGTACTTCTCCTTCACCGCGGCGAGCTGCGGCTGGATGGCCTGCATGCGCTTCATCGAGCGCGTGCTGGCGGCGGTGAGCGGCCAGAAGAGGCCCTTGATGATGACGGTGATGGCGATGATGCACCAACCGTACGAGGGGATGAACTGGTGCAGGCCGTTGAGGCTGAGCAGGAGCCCCTTGGCGAAGAATCCGGTGAAGCCGGTGAAATCCATCACCAGGTCGAGCTGCGGATCGAGCCGCGACAGCGTGAAGTACTCCTTCGGCCCGGCGTAGCCTTCGTACTTGCGCTCGAGCACCGCACCGGGCGCCAACGTGGCGGCGGGATAGAGGAAGGCCGCTTGGTACGCCTCCGGCTTGGGGTTCAGCTTGCCGTCGTTGGCCATCTGCTCCTTCGAGGGCGCGATCAACGGATAATCGCGCACGACCAGGCGGTCGGCCGGCTTCTCGGGCACGGCGATGAGCGTGAAGAACCGGTTGTGGACGGAGGCCCACACGACGTTCGTGTTGCCGGTCTGGATCTCGGTGAAGGGCGTGCCCGGGATGCATCCCAAGGTCGCGTTCGAGAAACGGGCGGCATCGAAATGCTCCGACTTCTCGCCGTCGAACCAGTGCGCGCCCTGCTGGTCGGGAGTCTCGTGCGGGTCCATCGGCGAGCCGGTGCCGATCACCAGCTCCTGCGCCGGAACCGCGACCGGCTGGCCGCCGGTGTTCTCGATCCGGACGGTCGCCCGGAACTGGAAGTTCGTGGTGAGCTTGAACTCCTTCACCACCTTGAGGCCGCCCGCGAGCATCTTCTCGGCGCGGATGCCGCCCGCGGCGCGGGAAAGGACGAACACCCCGTCGCCGGTCAGGGCCTCGGTGTTCACATGCGTGAACGCCGGTACGAACGCCGGTTTGTTCAACGCGGCGAGCTCTTTGTCCGGATCCTCCTTGGAGCGGTGGATCCGCGCCCGGTAATCCTTCAGCTCGACGTGCTTCAGGCCGCCGCCGAGCGACGAGAAGGTCGCGCGGACCTTGTCGTTCTCAAGCACCAGCGTCTGCTCCGGAGCGCCGGCCCCGAGCTGGGGAGGAACGACCGCGGCCACCGCGGCCACCGGCGCATGTGCGACCGACGCAGCAGGGGCCGCAGTGCCGGACGCCGCCGCCTGGGCGACCTTGTTCGTGCTCGCCGGATCCACCGGCTTCGGCGGATAGATCTTGGTGACCATCCACGGCCACGAGACCATGAGGCCGAACGCGACGACGAGGATGGCTATGCCTTTGCGGTCCATGCGGAGAAAGTGGGCGGAAAAAAGGTCAGGAACGGAGGAACGCCGCCGGAACCGGATCGGCACCGTGGCCACCCCAAGGATGGCAGCGGCAGATCCGGCCGACGGCGAGGGCGCCGCCGCGACGGACGCCGTGCGTCCGCAGGGCGTCGATCGCGTAGGCCGAGCAGGTCGGCAGATAGCGGCAGCAACCCGTGCTCCCGAGCAGGGCGTTCTTCATGGGCGACAGCACCCAGCGGTACGTCTGCAGCAGCGCGACCAGAAGATGACGCAGCGGGTTCACGCGGGGACGACGGACGGCGGTTCGATGGCGAGCAGACGCGCGCGGCGCAACGCCTGCAAGAAATCGCGCTCCACCTCCACGTAACCGTGGGGACCGATGGAAGGCCGTGCGATCAAGATAAGTTCGGCGGGCGCGACCAGCCTCAGCTGGTTCCGCCGGAACGCTTCGCGCAGAAGGCGGCGGGCGCGGTTGCGGACGACCGCATCGCCGACCTTGCGGCTGGTGATGACCCCCAACCGGGAGACGGACCCGGCCCGCCCCAAGCTCCAGTTCAGCACCAGACACCCGTGGGCGAGCCGATGGCCGTCGGTCTTGAGCCGCGCGAAATCACCTGCCGATCGGAGCCGACGGTCACGCCCGAAGCGCAGTCGCTGGCCCGGTGCGGCAGGCATGACGGGCTCAGACCGGAGTGAGGCGCACGCGGCCGAGGTTGCGGCGGCGGCGGATGATCTCGCGGCCGGCTTTGGTGGACATGCGGGCGCGGAAACCGTGTTGGCGCACTCGACGGATCTTGGACGGTTGGTACTGGCGTTTCATGTGTATCTACGTGCCTCCCAGTGGGAGCAGAGCCGCGGACCCTATCAATTGGCGGGGTCGCGTCAACCTTCTGCTTCCATGGGTTGTGGTCCACACCGTGAAATCGGCGCGGAAGTCGTCCGAAGAACCCGCCCGGCCCCCTGTCCCAGCCTCAGCGGACGGTCCGGCGGGGCTTCAGGCCGACGATGTCCACCAACGCCTGCTGCAGCACCATGGCGTCGTCGAGCCCGCTGCTGACGAGCTTCACGTTGGCCCCGAGCAACAGGTCCATCGCCCGGACGAGTTCAGGCAGCTCGTAGTTCGCGGATTGGTTGAAGGTCTTGAAGACCACGAACGGATGGCCCGCCAGCGGGTTGAAGCGCTTGTCGTCCGGCATCCCTTCCCCGGCCGATCGGGACACCTGGTCCATCTGGGTCTTGAACGCGTTGTAGTCGCGCACCGGCTTGAGCGCGCCGGTATTCGCCAGGTCCTTGAGCATCAGCATGCCGCGGACCTTCGAGATCAAGCCGTAGAGCAGCCCGATCTCCGACTTCTTCTTGTCCGCGCCGGTGCGGATCTCCCAGAGCTCCTGGTCGAGCACGCGCATCAGCTTGCCCAGGTCGCGGTCGCCCAGCGCCTCGCCCAGCGCGAAGGCCTGCGCCAGCTTCTGGCGGGTGGTGAGCGTGCGGACGTCGGTCAAGGCGATCTCGGCCCGGTCGCCGACGTAGAGGAGGAGCTTCTCGGTCTCGCTGGCCAGCGCGCGGAGGTTGGGCCCGACGCGCATCACGAGTTCGCCGAGCGCGTCGTCGCTGATGTCCTTGCCCGCGGCCCTCACGAGGCGCAGCACCTCGGTCTCGGCGCGGCCCGCCCATTCCTTGTCGTCCGCCGAGAGCGCGACGAAGGACTCCACGGTGCCGAGCTTCTCGAGCGTCTTGTAGAACGAGCGCCGCTTGTCCGGCTTGCCCGCGGAGATCAGCAGACGGACGCCGTCCCACTTGAAGCCTTTCAGCATCTCCGCGAACTCGGTGAGCGCGGCCGTGACCGCGGCGCTGCTGGCGGTGCGGTCCTCGCCGAGGAAGTTGCAGTCGCGGAACCACACCGCCTTGGCGCCCCCGAAGAACGGCAACGTGTCGAGCGCGGCGCGGAGCTTGTTGAGCCTGCCGAGCGCGTCGCCGGTGTTCGCGGCGACGGCGTCGACGATCTCGTGGTCCATGCCGCCCAGCTCGCCGCACCACTGGTCGTAGAGCGCCTTGGCGCGCTGCTTGACCGTGAAGTCGTCGTCGCCGCAGACGAGCACGACCGCCGCGGCGGGGTTGGCGGATGCCTTCGCCATCAAGCCGGCCCGGGTCCGTCGCCCTCCACGCCTTCGCCGCCCTCGTCCCCGATGCGCGTGAGCACCTCGCTCATGTCCTCGACCTCGTGGAAGAGCTTCGCGGTGACATAGATCGGTTTCTTCTGCATGGCGGCGAGCGCGAGGCAGTCGCTCGGACGCGCGTCGATCTCGACGATCTTGCTGCCGAGCTCGTTCTCCTGCTTGAGGATCAGCCGGGCGAAGTAGGTCGCGTTGCGGAGCTCGGTGATGACGACCCGCTCCACCGCGATGCCGAAGCCGTCGAACATCCGGCCCATGAGGTCGTGGGTGAGCGGCCGCTCGGGATGCGTGCCGCGCAGGGCGTTGCCGATGACGTTGCCCATGTTGTGCTCCACCTGGATGACGAAGACCTTCTCATCATCGCCGATGAAGAGCGCGCACCCGCTGTCGGCCGGGAGGATGCCGCGGATCTGCACGGGCACGACGTCTTTCTTCATCCGGCAAGTGTGTCGGCCGGGAAAGGCGAAAGCAAGCGGACGGCCCGCGCACGCCTTCAAGGGACCCCCGGGCCGTCCGGGACGAGTTCGATGTGGTTGATCTCCAATCCGACGTCCTCCTCCAGCGTCAACGCGTAGACGTCGGTCAGCTCCAGGCCTTCCGGCGATCCGGCCAACTGCGGCTGGAGCGGGCGGAACGACGCGAGCGGAAGGTCGACCTCCCACGTCGCACCGGCCGGCCCGAGCGTGGGGGAAGGGACGTCGATCTCGAACTTGCCGGCGAAGGCACCCTGCATCCTCTGCGAGCTGAACCCGAAACGCACCGTCCGCGCGGCCTCGGTGCGCCCGCGGAACCGCAGCCTGGATTCCCCGTGCAGCACCACAGGACGGTCCGAGCTCTTCCAGGCCGCGATCGCCACCGCGTAGAGCATCACCGACCGGCCGTCGCCGATCGGCCAGAGCAGCGGATCGGCGGCGAGCCGGGCACGTTCCTGCCCGGTCGGCGGCAACCATCGGCCGAGGACCACCTCGGGGACCTTCCCAAGATCGCATGCCCAGCGGTCGACAGGCGCCGGTTGCGCGACCGGCGACAACGGCTCCTTGCGGGAGAAGGACGCGGCGATCTGCTGCCCCGGTCCGATGGCGGCCGAGGCCCCGTCGAGGATCTGCCGGATCCGACCGGAACCTTGGTTGACCCGGACCTTCGTCTCGGCCGCCGTCGTCTGGACGTCGAACTGCCCGGCCTGCATCTCGGCCTCGACGGTGGGCGTGCCGATCCAGACCGGGCCGGTGCGAGGGCCGGACGACGGGCTCCGCCAGAGGCTTCCCTCCAACAGGCTGAATCGGGGCGTGCCCGCGTCGGTGCCGAGCACGCGCAGCGCCGAGTGCCCGGCGAGGGTGACCGCCGAACCGTCGCCCAAGCGCAGCTCGATCCACGCATCGCAGGAGCGCGTCGCCACCGTGTCGCCGGCGCGGAGCCGGGTGCCGGCCCGCAGGACGGACGCTGGCTGGCCCGCGGCGCCGATGAACTGGCTGGATCCGGTCGCCTTCGCGACCGTCAGCACCGCTTCCGGTCGGACCCTCCAAGGCCGGTACAGAGCCATCGCCAACACCGCGACACCCGCCAACGCGACGAGCCCCCGACCAAACCCACGGGTCCGGCGCGCCTCCACCGCCCGCCGATCTGGAGCACCGGCGTCCTCCATGGACGCCACCGTTTCCCGGGCCCGGGCCGACCGTTCGATATCGGCGATCATGACCGATTGCTCGGCCACGTCGCGCAGGAACCGGCGGGCCTCCGCATCCGCCCGAAGCAGCTCGATCACCCGCGCGCGCTCCTCCGCCGACACCTTCCCTTCCAGGAAGCGCAGGATCCATATCCGTCGTGTCTCGTCGGTGTCCATGGCGTCCGGTCAGCCGGCCCTTTCCGTCTCGGCGAGCTTGGCCTCCACGCACCGCTTGAGTTCCTCGTGCAGGCGCGAGACGCGCTTGTACACGGCGTTGAGCCCGATGCCCATCCGCCCGGCCACCTCTTCGCAGCTGTGGCCGTCGAAATATCGCAGCTTGAGCAGCTCCCGGGCGGACTCCGGCGCGGTCGCGAGGCAACCGCGCAGCGCCTCGATCTTCACGCCCGACGGATGCGACGGCGCCGAACGCCATTCCTGGTCGAGCAGACCGAGGAGCTCGTCGTCGAGGCCCAAGGTCTCGCGCTGGCGGCGCCGGAGCCAATCGATCCCCTCGCGCCGGGCGAGGATGAACGCCCAAGACAGCAAGGCCGATTCGCTCTCGAACCGCGCGTCCTTCGTCATCGCCTTCAGGGCGACGTTCTGGAAGATGTCCTCCGCGGCATGGGCGTCGCGCACGACGGTCCAAGCGGCGGCAGAGACGCGGGTCCGCCACTTCATCAGCATCTGCAGCACTTCCTCGTTCGTCAGTTCCATCTCTTCTCAGCGGCGGCGCGCCGGCGGCAGGTTCTCTTCGTGGATCGAGTGGATGACCTGGGCCGCATCCAGCTTCAAGCGCACGATGATGTTCGCGAGATGGATGGCACCCACCCCGGTATGGCCGCGCAGGAGGCGGCTCAACTGCGCGGCGGACATCCCGACGCGCCGGGCCGCGGCGCGGAGGGAGATGCCCTCCGCGGCGATCACGGCCGCTACCGACCGGCCCAAGGCCGTCTCAGGAGCGCCCGCAGGACGGCGCTTCCGTTTCGGCGGCGCCGGGTCGGGGACGGCATCGGCCGACCTGTCGGCGGGAGGAACGGGGATGTCGAGCTTCGTGGTCTTGGCGGTCTTCATGGGGCGTGACGAGGATTGGTCACTGGGTGGCGACCTTGCCGGAAGGGATGGCCGGGCGGGGTTCCCCGGCACGCCGGCGCGGGCCGTTCAAAAGGCGACCGACCCACGTGTAACGGACCAAGGTATGGTAGCTGAGCAGCAGCAACGGGATGAGCACGGCCGACAACGCCGCCAGTTTCAACGCTGCCGGGAACTGCCACTCCGCGATCAACGCCTGCCCGACGATCGCCAGCGGAAGATGCGCGAGGTAGAGCCAATATGCCGAGTCGGAGAGGTAGCGGACCGTCTTGTTCTCGCGCGTCAGCAGCGAGCGGAACATGCCCATCCACGCGAACGACATCAGCCACGCGTACAACGCCTGGAAGGTGACCGAGACGGCCTTGTGGGCGGGCTCCGGGACGACTTCGCGGAACCCGAAGACGCCGGTCGCGAACTCGAGGCCGATCGGGAAGACGACCAGCAAGGCGACCGGCAACAACCAACGCCAGGTCCGTCCGAGCCGGCCCTGCCGGTCATCGGCCTCATGGTACAGGACGCCGAAGAAGAAGAAGATCGCGTAGTACCCGAGCACCCAAGGCAGCGGCAGGATGCCCATCGAGGTGTCCGGTCCGAACTCGCCGCGGCCGAAGCCCATCCACCACGAGGGCACCATCGTCAACGGCACCAGGACGAGGAGCGTCCACGGCGAAGCCAGCGCGCCGAGCGGGATCCCCTTGAACCCGGTCCGCTCCGCGATCCATGCGTAGCCGGCGAAGATCGCGACCAGCCAGACCAGGAACCAGAGGAACCAGACGAGGATGAACACCGGCGTCTCGGTCAGCCACCGATAGGTCTCGCCGAGCGCCGCCCACCCTC
>JANNAJ010000226.1:0-3448 GCA_031384285.1 Verrucomicrobiota bacterium | reverse complement strand
GTGCCGGCCAGAGCTTCCTCCACGAGTACGACCCCCAGAACGGCGGCTTCGGCGGCGCGCCGAAGTTCCCGCGCCCCAGCCAACCGCTGCTCCTCCTCCGCTTCGCCCACCGCTTCGGCGAGAAGGACGCACTCGAGGCCGTCCTGCACACCTGCGACGCCATGGCCGCCGGCGGCATCCACGACCAGCTCGGCGGCGGCTTCGCGCGCTACTCGGTGGACGAGCATTGGCTCGTGCCGCACTTCGAGAAGATGCTCTACGACCAGGCCCAGCTGGTTCAGCTCTACATCGACGCCCACCTGGCCGGAGGACACGCACGCCACGCCGAGGTCGCCCGGGACATCCTCCGCTACGTGATGCGCGACATGACGCATGCCGGAGGGGGATTCTTCTCCGCCGAGGACGCGGACAGCGAGGGCAAGGAGGGCAAGTTCTACTGCTGGACCCACGACGAGCTGTCGAAGCTGCTCACCGTCGAGGAGTTCAACGTGGCCACGCGCCGTTTCGGCATCACCAAGGCCGGGAACTTCACCGACCACAGCGATCCGCATCCGCTGCCCGGCCAGAACGTGCTCAGCATCGTCCACACCGTGGAAGGTGAGACCGACCTGGCGCTGCTCGCCTCCGCCGTCGCCAAGATGTCCGCCGCGCGCGCGCGGCGCGTCCGGCCGCACCGCGACGACAAGGTGCTCGCGTCATGGAACGGGATGATGCTCGGCGCCTTCGCCCGCGGCTTCGCCGTGCTCCACGACGAGGAGTTCAAGGAGGCCGCGGAACGGAACCTGGCGTTCATCCAGGCCAAGCTTTGGGAGCCGCCACAACGTGCTGCCGGCGTCCCGCCGGCAGGGGCCGCCCGGCAGCCGGATGCGGGCATGTCCGGCACGCTCTACCACCGCTGGCGCGACGGGCACCGTGATTCCGTCCAGCTGCTCGACAGCTACGCGAACCTGCTCGCCGGTGTGGTGGACCTCTACGAGGCGACCGTGGACCCGCGCCATCTCGGGTTCGCCGTCGCGCTCGCGGAGAGCATGGTCGCGCGTTTTTACGACCCCGAGGCCGGCGGCTTCTGGCAGACCGTCGCCGACGCCCCGCACCTGCTCCTGCGCAACAAGGAGGACTACGACGGCGCCGAGCCCGGCGGGAACAGCGTGGCCGCGCTCGCGCTGCTCAAGCTCGCCGCGATCTGCGACCGCAAGGACTGGCGCACCGCCGCCGAGAAGACGATCCGCCTCTTCGCCCAGCGCCTGCACCAGATGCCGCAAGCCGTGCCGCACCTGATGCTCGCGCTCGATTTCTCCGTGCAGGAGCCGCGCCGCGTCGCGCTCGTCGGCGATTGGACCTGCGGCAGCACCGAAGCCCTGCTCCGGGCCGCTCACGGCACCTTCCAGCCGAACAAGGTCGTGCTCGGCAACCATGGCCCGGTCGATGCCTTCACCAAGGGGCTGCCGGAGAACGAGGAGTTCACCCAGGCCTTCTGCTGCACCGGCAGCGCCTGCCGTCCACCGACGCGCGACCGCAAGGTGGTCGCCGCGTTCCTGGCAGAGAAATGAACGAAGGGAAGCCCGTTCGCAGCTACCACCGTCCGGCGACCGCCCCGGGACAGGCCGCCGCGCGCCGCGCCGATTCCTTCGCCGCACATCCCTTCTGGCGATCGGCGCGGTCCCGACTAGCCTGTCGCCCACCGCCACCCTGAGATCCCTGATGGATATCGACCCCAACGAGATCGTCGACACCGCCGCCCACGCGGGACGAAAGGAAGGACCCTCGTGGCTCAACCCGGCCGTCGCCATCACCGTGGCATTGCTCGCCACGTTCATGGGCATCTGCAAGGTGAAGGACGACAACATCGTCCAGGCGATGCAGCAGGCACAGGCCGACAAGCTCGACCACTGGCAATTCTACCAGGCCCGGAACATCCGCGAGGAGGTCGGCAAGTCGACGTTGGTGCAGTTGCGGCTCCAGGCGTTGTCCGCGCCCGCCGCGGCCCAAGAGGCCTACCGGACGCAGATCGCTGCCTACGAAGCCTTGGTCGCGGACCAGAAGATGAAGAAGGAAGAACTCAAGGGACAGGCCGAGAAGGACCAAGCGGCCTACGATTCCCTGAACTTCCGCGACGACCAGTTCGATCTTTCCGACGCCGCGATCGCCATCGCCATCTCCTTGCTGGCCGTGTCGTCGTTGACGCAGCTCCCGTGGCTCTACCTGCTCGCGTTGGTGCCGTCGGCCTTCGGCGTCCTGGTCGGCCTCTCGGGCCTGGCCGGCGGGAAGTTCCACCCGGACGCCTTGGTCCGCCTACTGAGCTGAGAGGCTGCTTGAAAAAGCCGGCCGGCCTAGTAGGACAGGCTCTGGGCCGGAACCATGCAGACGGATCCGGGTGGCACGGCCAACTTGGCCGTTCTCGGCGGCAACTTGCCGCCGAGTATCGGCACCGGCAGCGCACCCACCCAAAGTTGCATACCCGGCGCACCCAGAGCGGCGAGCGAGTCGCCCGCCACAACAGGACGGTGTCCTATTCTACCCGGACCTCTGCTACATCATTCCGGCGAAGGCGGGAAACCGCTGTCCCATCGTTCCGGGATCCCTTCCAAGTACGATCTACATGGCCAACTGGAGCGGGGTCTTCCCGTCGCAACAGGCGGGATGCGTGATGGAAGACAGGACATGGACAAGAGCCAGCAGATTGAGGGTGATTCCGCCGCCCCGCCCCGTCTTGTCAGACAGGCACGAAGGGGGCCATGGGGAGGCGTCTCGAAATTGAGTACCTCCCAGCGCTGCTCCAGGAACCACAGCTTGGGATTGGGAATCCACCCCGCGGGTTAGCTTCCAAGGCCTGCGGTTTTACCCGGCCCGGTATTGGGTTCGTCGGATATGGGGTGAGCGTGGCAAAAGCCGCACTGGACAGGCACTTATCGTCACATAGGCTGCTCCAGCGACCACCTTGCCATGGACCGTACTTAACCGCAGAATGCGGTCGAATACCTGTTAGGCCGTTCTTCGCGTCCGTATGTTCATCGAGAGTCCAGCCACAGAAAGCGACGAGCAGTTCCGAGCATACATCACCGAGTTGCTTGTGAGCATTTACGGTCGGATGCCGGAGTGGTTGGAGTTTAGCATTGGTCGTCGCGCCGTGTGCCGGGGTGTTTCGTTTCGTGAGTTCATTTGCGTCGCTGGCAGCGTCTCCGCACAGATTCATTTGCGGGCCGGTCAGCCGGGCAGTGTGATACGGACGATTTTGGATCGCGGTCTCGTTCGGGACGAGCCACACTGTTGGCAGATCCATTCCGGTATCGAGACAGAGATTGATTGTGATGAGATACGAACGGCCTAACCATGCGCTGCAGCGCCTATGAGGGTTGTCAACCGTTGCGTGTGAGGACGGATTGTTTTCTTGATATAGGGATGTGGTCCCGCGGGGCGCAGCGGAGCGCAGCCACGGCGGGCGCGTGAG
>JANNAJ010000222.1:0-9283 GCA_031384285.1 Verrucomicrobiota bacterium | reverse complement strand
GGGGGTGGTTGGCGTCGCGGCGGCTGAAGGCGACGGCGCGGGGATCGGCGGTGACGGAGCGGCCGTCGCCCAAATCATAGGTGCCGGCGAGACGCGGGAGGATCTGCTCGACGGGGCAGCCGACGTAGGCGGGGGCGCTGAGGAGTTGCGCGAGCTCGGCGTGGTTCGCGGGCTCGTCGCACCACCGGCCGGCGAGGTGGAGGGCGGCCAGCGCGGCGGTGACGGTGGCCGGTTGCTCGGCGGCGAGATCGGCGGTGAACGCGAGGATCTTCTCGGGATGGTCGGGCCAGATCTGCTGCGAGGTGACCGCGGTGTAGCCGAGACCCTCGGCGGCCGCGCGGGCGTTCCACGGTTCGCCGACGGAGAATCCGTCGAGGCGCCCCTCGCGCAGATTCGCGACCATCTGCGGCGGAGGGATGGTGATGAGGGCGACGTCGTGGTCGGGATTGATGCCGCCGGCGGCGAGCCAGGCGCGGAGCCACATCGCGTGCGTGCCGGGCGCGAGCGTGTGCGCGAAGGTGACGGGCCGGCCGGCGTCGCGGCGCTCGAAGACCTCCTTGGCGAACGGCTTCGCGTCGGCGGCGACGCGGCCGCGGTGACGGGCGGCGAGCGTGATCGCCTGGCCGTTGCGCGACAAGATCCACGGGATGACGAGCGGTCGCGCCCTGGGGCCGAAGTGGCCGAGGGCGGACGCGAAAGGCACACCGTAGAGGAGATGCGCGGCCTGGCACGCGCCGGATTCCAGGCGCTCGCGGGCCGCGGTCCAACTGGGCGTGCGATCGAGCGTGACGGTGAGCCCGGATCGCCGGAACAGCCCGCGCTCCTGCGCGACGACCAGCGGGGCGCAGTCGGTCAGCGGCAGGAACGCGATATTGAGGGCGACAAGGCTCATCCGGAGAGGCGCCTAGCCCTTGAGCGAATGGACGGCGAAGCCCTTGGCGTATGCCTCCAGGTCGCCGGCGGGATCGAAGGTGACGCCGTCGAAGAGCGTCTCCTTGGAAGCATCGGCGCCGCCGTGGGTGTAGCCGATCTCCTTCATCGCCTCCTCGTAGAGGTCGCCGCGCATGACCTTCTTGGCCACGCCCTCGTAGTCCGGGGCGCTGGAGACCATGCCCCAGCGGCGGAACTGCGTGAGCCACCACTTCGCGAACTTGGCCTGCGGGAAGTTGCAGTTGCGCTTGCTGAAGTGCATCGGGGTCGGGTCGGTGACGACGCGGCCGTCGCCGTAGTCGAGCTTGCCGAGGAGGCGGCCGAGGATGATCTCGGGCGCGCAGTTGATGTAGTTCGGCTTGCCGACGATGGCCACCTGCTCTGGTCGGTTGGCGTCGTCATCGAGCCAGACGGAGGCGTCGTGCAGGCCCTTGAGGACGGCTTTGACGGTCTTCGGATGCTTGTCGGCGAACTCCGCGGTGAAGGCGCAGACCTTCTCCGGGTGGTCCTTCCAGATGTCCTGCGTGGTGACGGAGGTGAAGCCGATCTTGTCGGCGATGGCGCGGGCGTTCCACGGTTCGCCGACGCAGAAGCCGTCCATCTTGCCGACCTTCATGTTGGCGACCATCTGGGGCGGCGGGATGGTGATGAGGGAGACATCCTTGTCCGGGTTGATGCCGCCGGCGGCGAGGTAGTAGCGCATCCACATCGCGTGCGTGCCTGGCGGGAACGTCATCGCGAAGGTGAGCGGCTCGCCGAGCTTCTTGGCCTGGTCGACGAAGGGCTTGAGCCCCTTCGGATCGGCCCCGACCTTGCCCTTCCACTCGGACTTTAGGGTGATGGCCTGGCCGTTGCGGTTGACCATCCACGGGATGACCATCGGTTTCTTCGGCGAGCCGAGCAGGCCCATGGTGGAGGCGATGGGCATGCCGAGCAGCATGTGGGTGAACTGGTTGTCGCCGTTGCTCAGGGAATCGCGGATGGCGGCCCAGTTCGCGCCCTTCGTGACCGTGGCGTTGATGCCATACTTCTTGAAGTGGCCCTTCTCGGCCGCGATGGCGAAAGGCGAGCAATCGGTCAGCGCGATGATGCCGCAGCGGCAGTTCGCCATCTCGGGCGAATCGTCGGCGAAGACGCGGCCGGTCCAGCCGACGGGCAGGCCCGCGAGCACGGCGGCGGTGGCGGTTTGCTTCAGGAAGCTCCTGCGCCCGGAATCAAGCGGAGAGGAGGCGGGTTTCAGTTTCGGGATCATGGTTCAGGGAAGCGGCGCGCAGTGCGCGCGCCTGGGTGTGGAGGTCGGTGCGGAAGATCTTGGCGAGCTGGGCGGGGGTGAACGCCGCCTTGGCCGCGCCGTCGAGCAGATGGCGCGCGATCCAGGCGGACTTGTCGGCCGACGGCGTGTTCGCGTCGTCGCGGTGGAAGACCATGAAATCCGGTGCCGGCGCGCGCTGGCCGTGTCCGTGGTCGAAGCCTTCGTCGCCCGGGAACCCGCGCCGGATGACCTCGGCCGGCAGCGCCAGATACCGCCTGTCGGCCAGGATCTCGACGACCTCGGCGTGGTTCGCCGGATCATCGCAGAAGGCGCAGGCCTCGAGCAGCGCGACGAGCATGCCGAGATGCTCCGGTCCGCGCCTCGCGACGATGTCGGCGCGGGCGAGCAGCACCTTCTCGGGATGCAGCGGCGCTAGATCCATGCTCGTCGCCGGGATCCAACCGCGGCCTCCGGCGACGGCCATGCTGTTCCAGGGGTCGCCGGCGCAGAAACCGTCGAGATGCCCCGCCCCGAGGTTCACGGCCATCTGCTGCGGCGGCACGACGACGAAGCGGACGTCCTTCTCGAAGTCGGCGCCCGCCTGCGTCAGCCAGCGGCGCAGCAGCATCGTGTGCGTCGAGTAGGGGGACACCGTCCCGAAGGTCAGCGTGCGGCGTCCACGGTTCGCCGCGAGGAACGGCCGGAGCGTCACGGCGTCGCGCACGCCGGCCTTCCACAGGTCCTCGCTCAGGGTGATGGCGTTGCCGTTCAGGTTCAGCACCAGCGCGGCGACCGTCTCGGTGCGGACGCAGTTGAGACCCAGCGCCAGCGCCAGCGGCAACCCGCACGGCGCGTGGGCGGCGTCGAGCTCGCCGTGGACGATCTTGTCGCGGACCGACGCCCAGCCGAGCTCGCGGCTCAGCCGGACCTCGACGCCGGCCTTCGCGAACATCCCGCGCTCCTGCGCCACGACCAGCGGCGCGCAGTCGTTCAGGGGCACGAAGCCGAGCCGGATCGGCGTCGCGGAGGCTCGGGGCGTCCGCGTCGCGGCAGGCATGGTCAAATCTCGACGCATCAGGTCGCGTCCACCCGGACGCATCCCGGCTTCTAGCGGCGAAGATGCCGGGACGGCCCACTTGGCCGGATGAGTGCTGCGAGAAGATCCGATGGATATGATGAACCCCGCTCATTGATGAAAGGCCCCCTCGACAGCCGGCAGCTCCAAGCGTTCCTGATCCTTGCCCGCACGGGCAGCTTCACCCAGACGGCGCGCGAGCTTTTCCTGACGCAGAGCGCCGTGAGCCACTCGATGAAGGCGCTCGAGACCGACATCGGTTGTCGGCTTTTGGACAGACTGGGCAAGAAGGTGATGCTCACCCAGGCCGGCGAGCATCTTCTTAAACATGCGGCCGTCGTGCTGCGCGAGATGGCCGCCGCGCGCGACGGGATCGAGTTGCTCGGCAAGTGGGGCCGTGGCCGCCTGCGCATCGGCGCCACCGCCTCGATCTGCCAGGTGCTGCTGCCTCCGGTGCTGCGCGAGTTCAAGGAGAGCTTCCCGCAGAGCCTCATCAACATCGAGCCGGGCGACACCCGCGAGCTCATCGCCGGGCTGGAGCGGCAGCGGATGGACCTCGCGCTCGTGCTGCAGCTGCCTCCGGACGACCGCTTCGAGTTCCTTCCCGTCTTCACCGACGAGCTGGCGTTCATCGCGTCGCCGCTGCACCCGTGGGCGCAGGCCGGCGCGGTGACGCGCGCCGAGGTGGCGAAGCAGAACCTCATCATCTACCGGAAGTCCTCCCACACGTTCCGTCTCGTGGACGATTATTTCCGCAAGGAGGACATCGTGCTCAACACGGTCATCGAGCTCGGCAGCATGGAGGCCATCAAGGAGATGGTGAAGCTGGGCCTGGGCGTGAGCATCATGGCCCCGTGGATCGCCCAGAAGGAGCTGCGCGACGGCTCGCTGGTCGCGCTGCCGCTCGGCCGGAGGAAGCTCAAGCGCGAATGGGGCGTGCTCCACTGGCGCGGCAGGCGCCTGACGCTCGCGGAGGAGACCTTCGTCGGCCTGTGCCGCGCGGCGTCCGCCGACATGGTCCGGACGCCCGATGGCGAGGGATGAGCGGGGTGCGGACGACCCCGGGGGCTCGGTTCTTGTCACCGGCTTGTAACTTCTCCGTCATCACCTAGCATCGCGCCATGCCTACCAAGTCCCGCGTCATGGCAAAGATACTCGTGGTGGACGACGAGCCGGATGCTCTCGAACTGGTCGGCTTCAACCTCAAAGCGGCCGGTTACGAGGTCGTCACGGCGGACGACGGCACGGACGCGCTCAAGAAGGCGCGGCAGCACGCGCCCGACCTCATCCTGCTCGACGTGATGCTGCCCGAGGTGGACGGGCTGGAGGTCTGCAAGCTCCTCCGCCGCGATCCCGCGACGTCGCAGATCCCGGTCATCATGCTCACGGCGAAGGCCGCGGAGATCGACCGCGTGCTCGGTCTGGAACTGGGCGCGGACGACTACATGACGAAGCCCTTCAGCCCCCGCGAGCTGGTGCTGCGCGTGAAGAACCTCCTGCGCCGCCGCACCGACAGCGAGGAGAAGCCGGACCAGTTCAACGTGGGCGACCTCTTCATCGACGTGCCCCGCCACCTCGTCACGGTGGCCCGCAAGCGCATCGACCTCACGGCGACCGAGTTCAAGCTGCTCACCACGCTCGCCTCGCGCCGCGGGCGCGTGCAGTCGCGCGAGCAGCTCCTCCGCGACGTGTGGGAATACGACAACATCATCGACACCCGCACCGTCGACACGCACATGCGCCGGCTCCGCGAGAAGCTCGGCCTCGCCTGCCGCTACCTCGACACCGTCCGCGGTGTCGGCTACCGCTTCGTGGAGAACTGAGCGGCGCGGACCGGCGTCGCTTCGTCCGCCATGTGGCCGTTCCTCACCTTCCTGTCGCTCGCCGCCGGCGCGGCGGCGTTCGCCTGGGCGTCCGCGCGCGAGCGCGACTCCCGCTCGCGCGCCCGCCGGGCGGAGCTGGCGTTCGCGGCGCTCAAGACGGACCGACATCTCGCGCTCACCGAGGAACAAACCAAGCAGCAGACGGTCTTCAACAGCATGATCGAAGGTCTGCTGATCCTCGACGAGCACGGCAAGATCCAGTTCGTGAACCCCACGCTCGGCACGCTGTTCGGTCTCGACGCCGACATCCGCGGCAGGACGCTGCTGGAGGCCCTGAGGCTGCACGAGCTGCAGGATGTCGCCCAGGCCGCGCTGGTCGGAGGCCGCGTCTCCGGGCATGAGATCACCTTGCCGGGCCGCGAACCGCGCGTCCTGCAGGTGAACGCGGCCAGCTTCCGCGATCCGGACCGGGCGCACGCCGGCACGATCCTCGTCTTCCACGACCTCACCCGCATCAAGCAGCTCGAAAACGTCCGCAAGGAGTTCGTCGCGAACGTCAGCCACGAGCTCCGCACGCCGCTCTCGCTCATCAAAGGCTACGTCGAGACCTTGATCGACGGGGCCAAAGACGACCCGGCCGTCGCCCTTCGTTTCCTCCACACCATCGAGAAGCACGCCGACCGCCTCAGCTTCCTCATCGAGGACCTGCTCACCATCTCGCAGCTGGAAGCGGGACAGATCGTGCTCAACCTCCAGCCGATCGAGCTGCGCGACCAGGCGGACCAGGTGGTGAGCGACCTGGCCGCCCGCGCCTCCGAACGCCAGGTGACGCTGCACAACGAGGTGCCGGAAGGGCTCATGGTGCGGGCCGACGGCGACCGTCTCCAGCAGGTGCTGTTCAACCTCGTCGACAACGCGGTGAAGTACGGCCGGGCCGGAGGCGACGTGCGGCTCGGTGCACGGCGGCTGGATGCGGAGCGCGTCGAAGGATGGGTGGCGGACGACGGCCCGGGCATCCCTGCGGACGCGGGCGAACGGGTCTTCGAGCGGTTCTACCGCGTGGACCGCGCCCGGTCCCGCGAGGCCGGCGGCACCGGTCTCGGCCTCAGCATCGTGAAGCACATCGTCCAGAGCCACGGAGGCGAGGTGCGCCTCGTTAGCGAGGCCGGCAAGGGCGCAGCGTTCTACTACACGCTGCCGACATCCTGAACGGGGCGGCGTCCTATCGGGGACGCGGCGCGGGACGATTCCGACGAGGCCGTTATCGGCGGCGGCACCTCCTTCCGCGCCCGTTCACCCGCCTCAACGCCCGCCGTGCAGCAGACGCTGGAGGATCTCCGGGCGCTGACGCAGCACGAAGACCACCATCCCGATCATCAACACCACCACGACGGCGGCGACGAGGAGCGAGGCGTTGCGGAACGCGCGGATCTTTCCTTGGAGATCGTCCGCTTCTTGGGTCCGGGTGGCGTGCCAGATGGCCATCTGCTCGGTCACGAGCTGCTTGGCCTTCGCGGGATCGATGAGGTCGCAGACCAGCCATGTGGAGGTCTTGTCCACGAACGCGGCGGTCGCCGCGGACACCGTCTCCGCCGGCGCGGCCCCGAAGCCTCCCGTGCGCCAGTAGTCGGCGTCCTCCTGCGTCCAGAGCCGGTGGATGCCCTGGTTGCGAGCGACGATCTGGAGGCGGCGCCACAGCGCGGCACGGATCTCGTCGCCCTCGTCGCCGGGAGCCAGCGCCTCGGAATGGAGCAGCGCGTCGTTGCCCTCGACCATCAACCCGATGGCTCCCAGCAGCACGCCTTCGCCTTCGCCCGCCACGACCTGGAACTCGGTGAGGAACTTCTCGAGCTCGTCCGCGGGCAGCCCGCCGATCTGCCAGAGCGCTTGGAGCGCGGGCAGGTCCTCGACCGTGGCGCGCCGGGCGCTGAGGGCTGGGAGTTCCATGGGTGGACCGTGGCGTGGAACGGCCTCGGATTCAAGGCCGGTGGATCCCGCCGTCGGGTGCCGGCACCGGTGCCGGTCTTCGGCAGGACGGATCCCGCAAAAAAACGGCGGCTCCGAAGTGGAGCCGCCGTCGCGGGAAAGACCGACGGAAGGGCTATGCCTTCGAATCGGCGATGCTGATGGGTTTATAACCGCCGATCGCCTTGAAATAGAGGAACAGGAGCAGGTAGATCACTGCCATCGTCACCGGGATGAACGCGTCGGCCTTCAACGTGTGGCGATCGCCGGCGATGCTGGCGTCGGCCACGGTCTTCTGCTCCGGGGAACGCTTGTCGGCGGCCACCGCTTGGGCCGCGGAGAGCTTGCTGCCATCGAGTCCGTTGACCGGATCGAGGAAGAGGAAAGTGCTGGGCTTCTCCGCCTTGTATTGGGCGTAGAGCGCGGGGTTCTTGGCCTTCAGCTCCTCGGCCGCGAAGCGGTCCTTGGCATAGCCGAGACCGGCGGATCCGAGCAGACCGGCGGACATCATGCCGCAGCCGCCCATGATCGAGATGGCGATGGCGCCGGTGCGCGGGAAACGGTCGCTGGTGACCGCGAGCATCGTCGGCCAGAAGAACGTCTTGCCGAGCGCGTACACCGACAAGGCCAACAAGGCACCGACGAAGGTGGTGATGCCGCTGACCAGGTTGAGGCCGATGGCGCCGAGCACCGAGCAGATGAAGAGCAGGCCGATCGGCGAGATCTTGAGGTTCTTCTCGATGAAGTGGGCGCAGAAGCGGAGCGCGAACATCAGGAGCGAGGTGAAGACGAACAGGATCTTGCCTTCGCCCGGGGTGAGGATGTTGCCGGTGATGTTCTGGATCCAGCCGTCGGTGCCGAGCTCGACCGCGCCCACGAGCACGTGGGTGATGTAGAGCACGAAGAGCAGCCAAGCGCCCATCGAGAAGCCGGTGATGACCGCGACGACCGCGAGGAGCGCGCCGCCCATGGCATAGGAGACCATGGTCGGGAGCTGCAGCGCGTTCTGGAAGAACAGCACGAGCAGGTAGCAGGCGACACCGGCGCCGAGGATGCCGACATCCTTGAGCATCTCGCCGATGCTGAGGCCCTTCTGGGAGGCCTCGGATTTCGGGAAGCTCTGGCCGAGGAAGAGGAAGCCGTAGAGGACGGTCGGGACGAGGAACAGCGCGAGCTGCAGCTTCCAGCTCTGGGCGTTCGGGCCTTCACCGAGGGTCCAGCCCACCAAGCCGCCGAGAACCAGGCCAGCCGGCCAGCTCGCGTGGAGGATGTTGAGGTAGTGGGTTCGGTTCTTCGGGAACAGCGTCGCCACGAGCGGGTTGGCGACGGCCTCGAGCGTGCCGTTGGCCAGCGCGAAGATGAACGTGCCCCAGTAGAGGTAGTTGTAGGCCATCTCCTGCGCCTGGCCCTTGCTCGCGGCGAAGGTCACGAACGCGGACAGGACGTGGAACAAGAAGGCCGCGACCACCAGCTTGCCGTAGCCGATCTTGTCGACGACGACGCCGCCGATGATGATGCCGAAGCAGAAACCGGTGAAACCGGCGCCGCCGATCGCGCCGAGCTGCGCGCCGGTGAAGCCGAAGTCCGCGGCCCAGTTGGCGAGGATGCCGCCGCGGATGCCGAAGCCGATGCCGGCCGCGAGGATGGCCATGAAGCCGGCGAAGAGGAGCCGTTTTGCGTTGGGCGCTATGCCCGCGCTGCTGTCGTTGCTCATAGGATGATTCTGGTGATGGTTGTGCTGTCGGAAAATACGGTTTGTGTCGTGCCGGTACGGGAACCCGGGAATTAAACCGGGCCGTCTTCGCGGAGTCCAACAAAAGGATGTGGCCAGCCGGGTCCGGCTGGCCGTGGTCCGCGGTCCCGCGACCCTCCCGGGCTCAGATGCCGCGGAAGTTCGGGAGGTGGATCTTCTCGCCGCCGCGCATCGAGGATTCGTGGGCGAGGATGCCGACCATCGTCCAGTTCACCGACTGGTACAGGTCGGGGAAGCTCGGACGGCGGTCCGCCACCGCCGAGATGAACTCGTGGGCGAGGTGCGGATGGCTGCCGCCGTGGCCGCTGCCCTGGATGAAGGACAAGTGGGCGTTCTCGGACATGTCGTACACGCCCTTGGATGTGAACGGCCGGATCGCCTCGGGCAACAGGTGCGCGTAGTCGGGGATCTTCACCTTCTCGACCGTCTCGCCGCCGAGGTGCAGCACCGGATCGTCGTGCTCGGTGAGCTGCCACTCGAACGAC
>JANNAJ010000179.1:0-1532 GCA_031384285.1 Verrucomicrobiota bacterium | reverse complement strand
ACGGGCACGGCGGCGGATGTGACGCGGAGTTGTGCTCCGTGCGGGGCATCGCACACCGCCCTCGAAGCCGGCGCAGGTCGTGTCCGGGATCGCGCGTCCACGCGGCCCGGCATGGTGTGTGGTCCAGGCGCCTGAAGGCGGAACTCCCGACGGGGCGGGGCCCGGAGGCGCCCGTGGCCGCGGCTCGCATCGGCGTGCTGCCGATGCCGCCGACGCGGGGAGAAGCCACGGACGGGCGGCAGCCCGTCCCTACCATCGTGGGCAGGGCCCGCGCTGCCGCGCGGCCCCATCTGTCCTGCGGGTCCCGCTCAGGCGACTTCCGCGAATCGGAAGCAGCTGCCGACCTCCGCGACCACGGACTCTTGGGGGAAGAGCCCGAACCCGACGCAGAGACCTTGCTCGGCCTCCGCATCGCCCGCGCCGACCTCCTCGGGCACTCCTACTGGAATCTTCCCTCACACCACCCGACTGACCACCACTTCCGATCACACCCGGACCGGGCCGGTTCCTTGACGCTATGGGAAGCCCCTCCTAGGTTTCGCGCGCTTTGAAAAACCAGCCCCCCCGGAATTTCTCCATCCCGATGGTCATAGAGCAGGACGGCCGCGGCGAACGCGGATACGACCTGTACAGCCGGCTGCTCAAGGACCGCATCGTGTTCCTCGGCACTCCGGTCGATGACATGGTCGCCAACGTCATCGTCGCGCAGTTCCTCTTCCTGCAGATGAACGACCCGAAGAAGGACATCCACTTCTACATCAACTCGCCGGGCGGCAGCGTCTCGGCCGGGCTCGCCATCTACGACACCATGCAGTGGCTCACCTGCGACGTGAACACCTACTGCGTCGGCATGGCCGCCAGCATGGGCGCGGTGCTGCTCTGCGCGGGGACCAAGGGCAAGCGTTTCGCCCTCCCGAACGCCGACATCATGATCCACCAGGTGCTCGGCGGAGCCGAAGGCCAGGCCAGCGACGTGGAGATCCGGGTGAAGCACATGCTCCGGCTCAAGCAGCGCCTCAACACCATCATCGGCCACCACACCGGCCAGCCCTACGAGACCGTGGAGAAGGCCTGCGACCGTGACAATTTCATGACCGCCGCCGAGGCCAAGGCCTTCGGGTTGGTGGACGAGGTCGTCGCTTCCCGTCGCGAGGTCCCGTCACTGGTCGCTGAAGATTCCCGGGCGCTGACCGCGACCTGAGTTCCTGCCGGGCCGGGAGGGCGGGTTTTCCAACCCGCCCTCGCATGCCGGGCATCAGCCGACGCACCGGACTGGAAAGTCCGCCCTCCCGGCTTCGCGCATTCCCTTTCGGCGCGGTGCCGCGGACGTTCCATCCGGACCAAGCTGCTGCCGATGCCTCGGGGGGCGACGGGCCAGCCTCCCCGAGGACCTTCCTCCAAAGAGCACCGTCCACGGTTTCTTCCGGTCGCGGACGCTGAAGGGGGACGCTCGAATTCCTCCCCGCACGGCTCGGCACCACCCGCCGCGGCGAGCAGACAGAACCGCCGCGGCGCGCTAGCCTGCATCCGCC
>JANNAJ010000165.1:0-2785 GCA_031384285.1 Verrucomicrobiota bacterium | reverse complement strand
CACGTTCACCCCGAACGCGAATCCGACAGGGGACGGGTCTTCATATTGGTCGGCCTTCCAGATCCAGCCCTCTGCGGTGCCTGAGCCGGCCGAGTACGCTGCGCTCACCGGGCTGGCTCTCGCGGGCTTCGCCCTCTGGCGTCGCCGCCAGGCCAAGTAAGGCCACCCTTTTCCCCTCACCGGCCCGCCCGCACAGGGCGGGCCTTTTTTGTGCCGAAGCGAGGCCCCATCCGGACTCCCGCGAGGTTATGGACTGCGCCAGTCCTCTGCCGCTTTCGGAGACGGGACCGGCTTCGATCAGCGGCGTCCTTCCCGGTTGCTGCCTCTCGCCTAAAGCGCCAGAGGACTGGCGCACTCCAAGACGCTACCGCGACTGCTCATGCAGCGGGCGGACTCCGCGAGGTTTTGGACTGCGGCAGTCCTCTGCCGCTTTCGGAGACGGCGTCGGCTTCGATCAGCGGCATCCTTCCCGGTTGCTTCCCCTCGACCAAAGCGCGAGAGGACTCGCGCAGTCCAAGACGCTGGCGCGACGCACCAGGTGCCGGGGAAGAATGTCGATTGTTCCGCGGTGTCAACTACCAGGCGGCGGGATGGGGAGGTATCCGCGCCGCACGGCGGGACACCGGGCTGGACGTTCGGCGAACCGGAGCCAAGCTGACGGCGCTTATCCCGGTTCGATGATCAACTTGCCGTCGTCGTGGCTGCTATGATGCGAGCTGGAAAGCGTGTCGGAGCGGTGGACTTTTGATCGATGGCGTCGAAGTCCGAGCCTTCCGTGATCTGCATGCGAACGCAGCCCGGAGAGCCACCCTTCGTCACGGGATCGCATGCGATGGTTCATCGCTCCGCAGTTGCCGAGTTGTCGGAAGCTTCGCCTTCACGACTTCGAGATACTGGACGCGTGCTGCCTCGTGAGATGTTGGGTGCTCATATCGGTCGACTCTGCGCTCTTCAATGCATCTCCACCGCGCACGAGCCGAGGCCGCCGCGGTAGTAGTTGAACTGCACGTCCGGATGCTCCGCGAGCAGCGACATGGGCACGGAGGTGTCCACGATCCGCTGCGAGATCATCAGCGCGGTGAGGCGCTGGCCGAGGGCGTTGTCGTGCGCGCCGGCGTGCCAGATGGACACCTTCTCCGCCTGCCACGTCTCCACCGGCCCCACGGTGATCGCCTGGGTCGGCACCATCGTGATGTTGCCGCCGCCGCTGGTGCGCGCGTTCTGGGCGAGCGTGAGCGGATGCAGGTCCACCACGCGCGTCGCGAGCTTCCGGAACTCGGCGGGCGTCGGCGGCTCCTGCTTCCACTTTCCGCGCCGGGGCAGAGGATCGTTGAAGGCCCAGTGCTTGGTGTCGCCTTGGCCGCCTTGCATCACCGCGCAGCGCACCCCGGCATTCCACGAGGCGCGATAAGCGGCGGTGTCGCCCTTGGGGAAGTGGAGGTTCGTTTCCGGCATCCGCAGCTTCTTGGGGATCCGTCCGAAGCACATCTCGCGGTCCGCCCGCTCGAACGACAACGGATGCGTGACCGGGACCGCCTTGCCCGTCGCCGTGTCGAACCACTCGTCCATGCCCCAGAAATGCGCCGAGGCGAGCGACAATCCGAGGGCGTCCACGATCCGAGCGACGAGCGGGAGCTGTTCGGTGGGCCCGATCGGTCCGCAGATGCCGACCGGGTTGTCGGGCGTGCTCTGCCGCCAGGCGGTGATGTATTCGAGCGCTTCCGCGAGATAGAAGTCCTCCAGCGTGTCGTAGAACACGACCTTGAAGCCCGGCCGGGAGAGCCGGAGCAGCTTCTCCGGGGTCAGCTTCGCGGCGTCGGCGATGAGCGCGGTGTCGAGCGTGGTGTAGTCCCACCAATCGGGGGCGATGGAGCTGAGTTTGCGGGGCATGGGCAGAGTGGATGGGGGATGGTCGATAGTGGATGGAATCCCGAAACTCGGCGCTGGCGTCAAGTGGACGAGCTTTCGCTTGCGAAGAATCTTTCTCCAAGCGCCTCGCGCAACGGATCCGCTTCTTCGGCGCAGAAACCCATGTGCGAATGCCGCCACCAGCCTTCGGCGTGCCGGAACTTCCCCGACATGCGCCCGACGGCCAAGGATTCGTCGTCCGCGGCCTTGATATAGCTGTTCATGCCCTGGCTCACGTCGAGCCAGTCCTGCTGGCTCTTGTGCGCGGCGAGGGCGGCGAGCTTGGTGGCGTGGACGCTCGTGGTGTCCACGAACGCCGCGGGCGCGACCGGGCGGCGCAACGGATCGACGAGCCCGTGCGGCGTGCAGTGGTAGAGCGTCACCTCGACGTCGTTGACCGGCCGCGACGGCGTGCTGCGGAAGTTCGGCATCCCGTGGGTGAAGGCGGCCGTGACCGCGAGCCGGCACGTCGCCGTGTGGTCTTCCATGTAGTCCACCGGCGGATGCGTGAGCACCAGCGAAGGTCCTACCTCGCGGATGACGGCGGCGAGCCGGCGCAGGGTGCGCAGGTCGTAGAAGATCTCCAGGTCGCGGCAGAAGGGCGGATGCCAATGCGCGCCCAGGATCGTCGCCGCTTCCTTCGCCTCGGCGCGGCGACGGCGCGCCGTCTCGACCGGACCGGAGCGCGCGCTGCCGCAGTTGCCCGCCGAGAGGTTGAGGCAATGGGTCTCCCAGCCGGCTTCGCGGAGCAACAGCAACGTCCCGGCCATGCGGAACTCGATGTCGTCCGGATGCGCGGCGATGGCGATGGCGGCGGGCATGTCTTCGCGACGACAAAAGCAGACCGGACGGCCCGAAGTCGAACCGTGAATCACCG
>JANNAJ010000160.1:0-11955 GCA_031384285.1 Verrucomicrobiota bacterium | reverse complement strand
CGGCTTGCTCACCGCCCGATAGAACCGCGCTCCGTTCGCAGGAGCGGCGTTGTCCTGCAGGTCCACGTAGCCGTCCGGGCTCGGCGCCTTGGCGGTGGCGACCGGGATCCATTCCACGAAATCGCTCGTGGCCTCCAGCGTGTAGGTCACCCCCGGTTCGCCGAGCACCCGGACGATGAAGGCTCCGGTGGTCGCCAAAGGCCCGACGACCTCCAGCTCCGGAGGGATGTCGTCGAGCGGTGTCGCCACGATCCGGTAATCGTCGAAGACCATGTGGTTGTCGCCCGGAAGGGCCGGATCCCGGACGGCCCACACCGCATCGATGTCCCCGAGGTCGAGTTTCGCACCGCTGGTCGTGATGGGCTTGGCGTGGACGACCACGACGTCGTTCAGCTTCGCCGACCACAGGTTCCGGGCGAAATCCATCGTCACGACCAGGTCGTACGGCTCGCCGTTGCGGAACGCGAAGCCGGTCGGTCGCACGAGCGGCGCCTTCCCTCCGACGCCGTCGTCGAGGATGTAGTTGATCTCGCGGAGGTCGTTGTCGAAGTCGATGGTGAAGAAGCGGTGCTCGTCGACGCTGTACGCGCTCCAACGGAAGTCGTCGAAGCGCGGCGCCGCGGTGGTGGAATCCTGGATCTGCAAGGTCACCGTGAACTGGACCACCGGCAACGCGCCACCGGTCGGCTTGAGGTTGACCGGACGCCAGATATTGAAGGGGTCGAGTTGGTTGGTCGGCGGCGCGGAGAAACCGATGTAGGCGTACTGCCCTTGGAACCCGGCGAGCGGGTCGCCGAGGATGCCGTTGCCGCCGGTGCCGAAGGCGGTCCAACCGTTCTGCCCGACCAGGTCGAGGCCGACCTCGTAACCCTCGAACTTCTCGAAACCCGTCTCGAACAGGACCCTCCCCGCCGGGGCCGGCGCAGCGGAGGGGCTGAGGACGAGGCCCGACCCAGCCAGGACGACCGACACAAGGAGCACCGGAGCACTGTGGAGGCCGGCGTAAGGCAGCGCGTTCATGCGGATGCGGAAGACCGGGACTCAGTTCGGGCGGGTGGTGTCGCGATGGCCGGGCGTAGGACGCGGAGCGCTGCCGCCGCCACCGGAGTTGCCCCCGCCGCCGTTCGCCGGACCCGGCGGCGGACCCGAGCGCTGAGCGGGAGGCGAATAACTGCGTTCCGGGGCGCTGCGATATTGGGGTGGAGGTGCGGAGCTCGGGCTGGGAGCGGCGGCACCCGGAGGAGCTTGGTACACACGCGCCGGTCCGCTCTCTTGGACCTGCGACGGCCTTGCGGCGTCGTTCCGGAAAACGCCGCTCGGCTGGGCGTTGTAAGTGGGCGAGGGACGTCCCGCGACCGGTGCTTGGACCGGCCGGGGCGCCGAGACCTGCGGCTCCGGCGCGGCTTGGCGGGCCGTCGGCACCTGGGGTTTGGGGGCCTCGCCGCGGCTGACCTGGGCGCGCGGAACGCTCGGCCCCGTCGTGTAGTTCGGGGCGGGATTCTGCGGGATGGTGGAGACCGGCGGCACATGCTCCTGTTGCGCCCGTCCGCCCGGGTAACCCTGCGGACGACCGGGATTGGCCGGTGCCGCGGAACCTTCTTGGACAGGAGCTCCGGTACCGCGGCCGATGATCGTCGGGGCACCCGGCGAGGGACCGCGATCGGGTCCGCCAGTCGTGGCCGCAGGACGCGCCGGCGTCGCCGCCGAGGGCGATCCGGCACCGCGTCCGCCGATGACCTGCGCACCGGACACCGCAGAGCGTCCGCCATCACCGGTAGGACCGGCGGGACGGGAGACGACACCGAGATCACGACTGGGCGAAGGGCTTGCCGCCGGATTCGCGCTCCGGGCGACCGGCACTTCCCCGCGGCTGGACCCGTTGATCCCACCGGGACGGCCGGCACCGGCCTGGGCACCGGCGGAAGGACCGCCCGCGATGGCGCTGTTCACGCCTCTCTCCTGCCGCGCCAGCAAAGCGGTCGAAGGCGCCGGCCGCGCACCGCTGGCCGACGCGTTGATGGTCGGGCGATACACCGGCAACACGGCCGCCGTTCCGGTGCCGCGGGAGGCCGACGCGCGTCCGGCGTCCGGGGAATCCACCAGCCTGGCCTTCGTGATCTCACCCCGCGTGTGTTTCTGCACCGGATCCAGTCCAGGGCCGTTGTTGATGATGACCGTGTTGTTGTTGCCGACGACGTTGACGCCCGTGTTGTTGTTCCCGCGGATGTCGTTGACCACGCGCGTCTGTTGGTGGACGGAGGCGATCTCCGACCGACCCAACCGATGGCGCCACGGGGACGGATCACAGAAGCGGTTCCAGCCGACATAGACGAAGCTGTCGAAGCCGAGCCCGAAGTCGCAGTCGAACGCCGCACGGCCACCGCGCCACGTCAGACCGACACCCACCGTCCATCCACTGCTGGGCGGCAAGGGAGCCCATCCACAATGCGCCCCGGACGAGCGCCATGTGACCCAGGCCGGCGCCCATTGGTAGTCAGGCGTCCAGCACCAGCCGAAGCCGGCCGCGCGGTGCCACCGTCCGTAGTGGAACGGCGCCCAACCCCAAGAGTAGCTTGAGCGCCAGTACCAACCGCAATCGCTCCACACCCAAGTTCCGCCGTCGCCGTAGGGCTGCCAGTTGGCATCCACCACCGCGACGCTCGGTCGCCAGCACCAGCCCGCTCCCGGGACCTCGACCCACGAGCCGTAGGGAGAAAGCGTCTCGTAGAACGTGTTGTAGGTGACGGTCGTGGCCGGCTGCGAGACGACCACCGGAGCCGTCGTGGGCGGAGGCGGAGGTGCGCCTTCAGCCGGTCCGACCGTCACAGAAGGTGCCGGCGGCGCGAAGGCCGCCGCAGAAATCGGAGCAGGCGCCGGAGCGGGCGACCCGGGTTGGATGACGCTGCCCCGCGGCGCTACGCCGGCCGTGTCCGCGGTCGCGGTGGAGCGCTTGAGCAACGCCTGGATGGCGGCCATCGGGACCCCGAGGTCGTTGAGATAGATGACTTGGTCCGCATCGAGGGAGAACGGCTCCTTGATCACCGCGATGTAGTCCACCAAGACGCCTTCGCTCAAGGTCGTCTGGGCGAGCCGGACGACCTCTTGGACGGGCGCCGGCAGCTCAGGCGGAGCTTGGGGAGGCCGGACCGCCAAAGGTGCCGCGTTGGTCGCCGGTGCGGGTGCGGCCGGGACCGGCGGAGGCGTCGATGTCACGGCGCCCTTGGTCTCGACGTTCTGGGCGAAAGCGGTCTTTCGTTCGGCGGCGTCGCAACCGACCAACAACAGGGCGCAGAACGAGGGCAGGAGGGAACGTTTCATGGGAAACGAGGGGGGTGGGGGGAAGTGGAGCCGATCGATCAGACCACCGCGGCCAGGCCGTTTCCGGCCAAGGCGACATCCCGGTTTTCTCCGAGGATGCTGCGAGGATAAGTTCTCACGACGGGGGCATTGACGCCCGTGAACTAGGCTTATTCAGCGGCCCGCGCAAGGCCCGATGCCGCCTCTTCCGAGGCATCCGGCCCAACCCTATGGGCGACAGGCTGAAGCACCGCGATCAACTCCGCGCTTCGGCGGCCCCCGGACCCCTCCTGCTCGCGGAAAGCAACCAGGGCTCTGAGCCGGACGACCGGTTCCGGCGCCGGATGACCTGCCGGACGACCGCGGACCTGTCGGCCACACGGTCAGGTCTACTCCTCGCTTGCCATGTCCTTCCCGCGGATCTCGCGGAACTGCTTGCTGCGCACGATCGTCTCGATCGCGGTTCCGACCCGGAAGTCGTGCGACTTGAGCTGGTCGCGCATCGTGGAGACCAGCGGCGTATCCGAGAGCATCACGCCACGGCCCAGCGAGTAACCGAGCAGCTTGCGGCAGAACTGGCGCAGGAACGCGTCGCTCCGCCGGGTCGTGAGGTAGGTGCGCAGCCCGTCCAGCCCATCGAACTCCGAGCCGTCCATCACCTTCGCCCGCGTGTCGACCGGATGTCCACCGAGGTCCTGGGCTCGCCGGCGACCGATGGCGTCGAAGCCTTCGAGCGAGAACCCGAACGCGTCGATCCGACGATGGCAGCCGGAGCACTTCGGGTCGGCGCTGTGCTTCTCGGTGAGCTGGCGCATCGTGAGCGTCCCGGTCGATTCGTCCTCGGGCAGGCGCGGCACGTCCTTGGGCGGACGCGGCAGCTTGTCGCCCAGCAGCACCTCGCACAGCCAGTTGCCGCGCAGGATCGGGCTGGTGCGCGACGCGCCGGATTGCTTCGCCAGCGTCGTCGCCTGCGCGAGGATGCCGCCGCGTCCGTGCTTCTTCACGCCGTCCATGCGGCGCCATCCGTCCGGGCCGGCGCCTTCGAAGCCGGGGATGCCGTAGTGCTCCGCCAGCGAGCGATCGAGGAAGGTGTGGTCGGCGTCGAGGATGCCCATCACCGAGCCGTCGCTCTGGAACAGGTCGGTGAAGAAGCGGATCGTCTCCTCGTACATCGAGCCCCGCAGTCCGGCGAAGGTGGGGAAATGGCGGTCGCTCTTCTCGCCCAGCTCGTCGAAGCCGTAGATGTGCAACCAAGCGCAGGCGAACTCCGTGGCGAGCCGGCGGGTGCGCGGATCCTTGAGCATGCGGCGCGCCTGCGCGGCGAGCACGTCGGGATCCACCAGCTTGCCGGTCGCGGCCGCGGCGCGCAGCTCGGCGTCGGGCGCGGACGACCAGAGGAAGGCGCTCAACCGCGTCGCGAGTTCCCAGGCGTCCACGGGCCCGGGCTTGTCGCCCTCGACGGGCTTCTCCGCGTGGTAGAGGAAGGCCGGCGCCACGAGCACCCGCGCGAGCATCAGGCGGACGGCCTGTTCGTGCGGGATCCCTTCGGCGCGCAGCCGGGAATAGAGGCCGCGCAGGTCGTCCTTCTCCGCCGCGCCCAACGGCCGGCGATATGCGAGATCGGCGAACCCGAGCACCGCATCGACATGGCGCGGCTGGGCGTCGAGCAGTTCCTTCTTGAAGGCCTCGGCGCGCTGGCGGATCGGCTCGCGCATCGGCGTGAACGCGCTCGGATCGGCGTCCTGCGTCGCGAACTGCCAGAGCTGCTCGAAGGCGTCGACGAGCTTCAGCGCGTCCTGGCCCACAAAATGGAACCCCGCCCACAACCGGTCGAGCTCCGTCGCCTGCGCCTCGTCGAGCATGAGACGTCGCAGCGGCTCGTCCTCGCGATGGCAGAGGGTCAGCGTCACCACCTCGTCGACAGGCACGATCTTGGTGTAGCACAACGCGGCGGGGAACAGGCCGCGGAACGCCTCGAAGGCCGTCTCGATCCGAAGGCGGGCCGCGCTGGCGTCGCCCACCAGCACCGGCGAATCGGACACCACGGGACGTTCTCCGTCGGACCATGTGCGCTTCCCGCCCTGCTCCCGCGCCGCGCCGGCGGAGAGGCCGGGCCGGCCGGCCGGTCGCGTCGCGAGCGCCTGCATCTGGATGCTGCCCTCGGCGCCGAGCACCGGATCCAGCTTCGCGGTGGCGACGAATTCCCGGCCTTCCGCGAGCTCGGCCGGCACCAGCACCTCGATGACCGACGGCGCCCGCACGCAGAGGCTCGCGGCGTCGATCTTGCCGCCGGCCGGATGGCGTCCGAACAGCAACGGATCGAGCCCGGGGACGGCAGCCGACGGCGAAGGGACCGCCGTGGCCCTCGGGTCGCGCAGGACGGACGCGAGCAGCGGACCTCGGACCGAGGTGAGCTGGCGGTGCAACACGGCGTCGGGCGCGTCCTTGGCGAGACCCACCGGGCCGCGGACCAAGAGGTCCTGCACTTCGCCGGCGATGTCCCGCTTGGCCGCGCGGTCGGGCGCCGAACGCCAGCGGCTGAGCAACGATCCCGCGGGCAGCACCGGTTCTGTCCCGCCCTGGCGGTCGGGCTCGCTGTGGAAGTGCCAGACGCCGAGGTTGCCGAGGCGGTCGGCATGCGGGTTGCCGGCGAGGATGTCCGGCGAGACGTCCTTCGCCAGGTCCCACGTCCGGGTGCCGTCGGTGAGCGCGAGATCCACCGCGGTGAGGTCGCACGAGTGGTTGCCGTCGCGCGGTCCGACGACCACGGACACGATGTCGCCCGGGCGCACGGCGATGCCTTCGAACGGACCGAACGGGACCTCCTTGGCGCCTTGCGCGGTGCCGGCGGCGAGGCGTTGGCGGGCGTTGCCGCTGCGCGATTCCAGCGCCCAGGTCACACCGTTGCCGCACTCGGGATGGGCATGTCGGACCTTCCCCTCCACGCGCAGGGTCGCGGCCACCGGGCTGCGCCAGCTGACGATGACCCGGCGATCGGGCGCGGGATGCACGGCGACGCTGCGGGGCTTCATGTTGCCCGGGATCCGGACGGCCTGGGCGGAGGAGTTGGCGGTGACGCTCAAGGCGTCCGCACCGGTCCAGCCCTGGATGAAATCGAAGCTCTGCGCGCTCTCCATCCGCGACGTCATGTGCTGGTCGATGCGCGTCTCGCCGGCACCGATCCCGAGGCAATCCAGCCACGCCGCCAGCACCACGGGTTCCACGCCGTGCTTTGCGGCGAGCCGGGTGACGGCGTCCGCGTCCACGGTCGCCGGCGCTTCGTCGGCCGCCGCGAGACAGCGGGCGGTGCCGGCGAAGACCTGCCCGCGGTACGCCGCCAAGGCCGCCATCGCCGGACGCACGTCGCGCAACGGGAGATCGGGCACGCCGGCCCCGACAAGGCGCGGGTTCTCCCACAGCGCGAAGTCATGCTCGTCGCCGTCGCCGGCATCGGAGACCGCGAGGTAGAAGGTGACGGCATCCGATCCGGCCGCCGGTGCCGGGAGCTTCAGCCGGACCTCGCGGGCCGCGGCCAGCGGCGTCACCGGCACCTGCCAGGCCTTGGGACCATCGCGCTTGCCGATGTGCCCGACCTGCGTGAAACGCCAGAGCGCCGCCTGCCAGCGGGCGATGTCGGCGGCCAGGCCGTCGACGTCCGCGGATCCGGCCGAGCGCCAGCGGGCGCGGACGGGATCGAGCACGAGCGACGGCGTGGAGGACCGGAGCGCCGTCCACAGCGTGCCGAGATAGCGCGCGTTCAGATCCCGCGCGGATGCGACATCAGCGATCGTCTTGCGCCCGGCGGCGAGGGCCTCGCGTTCCTCGATGGTGGCCGTGAGGTAGCGCCGCAGCGGCAGCACGCCGCCGTCCTTGGTGTCGAACTTGATCCCTTGGAGGTCCACCGCCGAGCCGCCGCCGTTGTCGGTGAACCGCGCGTAGAAGGCGCGGATCGCCGCGAGCTTCTCCTCGGTCCAGTCGCGCTGCGAGGTGCTCGGCGAGAAGGCGATCCCGTCCGGCAACAGCACGGCGTGCTCGGCGACCGCCTTGCCGGCGTCGAGGTACTTGGTCACGAGCGACGGTGACATCACAAGCGCGTTGCCGACGTTCATGAAGCCTTCGCCCGCCGCGGAATCGGCGGGGAACTCCTTCGCGGGATCGAGCGACGGCACGCCGGTGAGGTCGCGCACGGTGAAGGTGTACTCCGCGTTGGAGAGGCGCCGGAGCACGACCGGCCCGGGGTCGCCGGCGCGGGCGCGGGCCACCTCGTCGAGCACGGCCTCGGTCCAGGCAAGCAGCCGCGCGCGCTGCTCGGCGGTGGGCTGCGGCTTGTCCTTCGGCGGCATCTCGCCGTCGGCCAGCTGCTCGGCGACGCCTTGCCAGACCTTCGGATGCCGCTTCACGTCATCGATCGACGCGAACCGTTCCAGATCGAGGTCGCCTTTGTGCGCCTCGGTCGAATGGCACTTGAGGCAGAACTCGGCGAGAAGCGGCCGCACCGTCGCGGCGTGGTCGTCGGCAACGTCGGCGACCGCGACGGAAGCGGGGATGACCGCTGCGAGCGCGGCGATACCGGCGAGAACGGGGAGCTGGCGGAGGTGGCGCATGGAAAGTTCAGGCGATGGGACCGCGGATGACGGCGGCTCTCACGACGCCGGTGAGCTTGTTCTCCAGAACGCCGTGGAAGCAGGTGAACCGTTCGTGGTTGGGTCCCATGATGTGAGGAGGGTCGCGTTCGGGTCACGCGGATGGCAACGGTCCACCGCCGCGGCTTCGTCGAGCTCGTCGCCGGCCAGGCCCGCTTCGAACCAGAGGACACCGTCCCGGACGGAGGAAGGTTGGCGTGGTCCACGGAGCATGGCGCGCTCACTTCGCCGGAGACTTCGCGGTCACGAGCAGGTCCGACGGGTCATCGACGAGCACGAGGCCGCGAAATCGGAATTCTTGCGGGCGGTTGTTCGCGTGGAGCTGGAGGCCGATCGGCGACGACCTCAGGATCCCGGGTTCTTCGTAGTAGTCCATCACCAGTTGGCCGTTGACGACGGCGCGCAGATGGTCGCCGCGGACGAGCACCTCGATCCGGTTCCAATCACCGACGATCTCCGCGGGATGCCGCCAGTTTGTCGGATATCGCGGCGGGAAGACGCGGTTGCGGCGGTTGGCATCCCACACGCCCCAGTCGTTGCAGAACATCACGAGCGGCCCCTTGAACCCGTACGGCCCGCCCTTGTCCTCCAGGACTTCTCCGAGCACCGCCACCGCGGAGTGCATCGTCGAGAAATCGTCGCCGCGGGTCTGCTTCACCTCGAGCAGCAGCCGGAAATCGCGGTGCTTTCCCTTGGTGAAAAGATACGTGCTGGCCGGCACGTCGCCCGCGTTCGCGCCGCGGATGGTGCCGTCCTCGACCGTCCAATGCTTGCCGACGAGCCCTTCCCATCCGGTGAGACCGCGGCCGTCGAAGAGCGCGACCGGCTTCTCGCCCGGCGGCAGCGGGACTTCCGATGCCCAATCGGCGCGAGCGATGGAAGTCAGGAAAATGCCCAAGCAGAGCAGCCCGGCGACGAGGCCGGAACAGGACGGGGAACGCATGCCCCGACCATGCCGGGCCGCGGCGGGCCTGACCAGCGCGAGTCTTGTCGCCGGGAGGCGGAGATGCGGACCGGGTCTGGACTTGGGGGTTGCCTAGGCACCTTGCCGGACCAGAAAGTGTCGCCGTGTTCCTGCCGGCCGAAGTCATCCCGCCAGTGCGGTCCGCGATGGAGGCTCGTCGGACGGATCGGATCCACGGCGTCGGCCTCCCGTTCCTCGCTGGGACTTGGCCGGTGCGGATCGCGCTGCTGCTCGTCTTGCTGGTCGGACGGTGGGTCAATGCGGCGCCCCCGGGCGAAGTGGTGGCGTGGGGTTTGTCCTCCGAGGGACAGACGAGGGTCCCTGATCGCGCGCGATCCAATGTCGTCGCGGTCGCCGCCGGATTTTCCCACACGGTCGCCTTGAGGTCGGATGGAGGGGTCGTCGCGTGGGGCGGGAACGGTTCCGGCCAGACCGACGTGCCCGCGGGCGCCAAGACCGGCATCGTCGCGGTGGCCGCCGGCTCCGACCACACGCTGGCCCTCACATCCAAAGGTGCGGTCGTCGCCTGGGGAGATTCCAGCTCGCTGCAGACGGACGTGCCCCTCGCCGCGCAGAACGGTGTCGTGCGGATCGCTGCCGGAGCATTCCACTCGTTGGCATTGTCGGGCGACGGTTCGATCATCGCTTGGGGTGACAACAGCTTCGGTCAACGAGACGTCCCGGCAGCGGCCCGAACCCGCGTCATCGCGATCGCGGCCGGCTACGGGCACACCGTGGCGCTGAAGGACGGCGGCGAGGTCATCGCGTGGGGCGACGATCGCCGCGGGCAGACCAACGTCCCGGTGGACGCGCGGACCGGGGTGACCGAGATCGCCGCAGGCACCGGACACAACGTCGCCCTGAAGGACGACGGCACTGTCATCGCTTGGGGCGATGACCGGGACGGACAATCGACCGTGCCCGCGAACGCCCGTACCGGTGTGGTCGCGGTCGCCGCCGGGGCGAGCCATTCGATGGCGTTGCGCGCCGATGGAACGGTCGTCGTGTGGGGCAGCAACACCTCCGGACAAAGGACCGCCCCGCCGGCCGCTTCGTCCGGCATCGCCGGGATCGCCGCGGGTTGGTCCCACTCGGTCGCCGTCGGGGGCATCCCTTCGCCACCGGTGATCCGGGTCCAACCGTCGGCCCGATCGGTCGCCCCCGGGCAGATGTCGGGGTTCACCGTGATCACCGATGGATTCCCGGTCCGGTACCAGTGGCGGCGGGACGGCCAAGATGTGCTCGGCGCGACCGGGCCG
Source organism: Verrucomicrobiota bacterium (assembly GCA_031384285.1). Lineage (GTDB taxonomy): Bacteria > Verrucomicrobiota > Verrucomicrobiia > Limisphaerales > UBA9464 > CAIVQB01. Next base: position 1,792 of record JANNAJ010000160.1, on the reverse strand, counting down.
GTCTATCATCCCGGTCCTGCCCAGGCCCACCTCGCCGGCGGCTATTCGGTGGTGGTCAGCAATCCGTCGGGCAGCGTCACCAGCGCACCTCCGGCGATGCTCTCGGTGGCGCCGGTGGAGCCCGGTGCCGTCGTAGAGTGGGGCGACGACCTCGCCCGCAAGACGACCTTCCCCGCTGCGGCGCTGACGGGGGTCAAGGCGATGGCCGTGGGATTCGGCCACACGCTGGCGCTGAAGCACGACGGCTCGGTCCTGGCCTGGGGCGACGACCGTCAGGGCCAGACCGATATCCCGATCCGGGCGCGGACCGGTGTGAAGGCGGTCGCCGCGGGCTACGGCCACTCGGTCGCGTTGCGGACCGACGGATCGGTGGTCGCATGGGGCGACAACGGATACGGACAGGTGGCGGTGCTCCGTGCCGCCCGCACCGACGTCGTGGCGATCGCCGCGGGCACATTCCACACGGTGGCGTTGAAGTCCGACGGCTCGGTGATCGCGTGGGGGGCCGGGTCGGCCGCGACGACCGCGGATCCCGAGCGCGGGCAATCGATCGTGCCGATCCCCGCGCTGAACGGCGTGATGGCCATCGCGGCGGGCGACCTCCACACCCTGGCGCTGAGATCCGATGGCTCGGTCCTGGCCTGGGGTTGGGACGAGTACGGGCAATCCAAGGTCCCAGACGCCGCGAAAAGCAACGTGGTGGCCATCGCGGCCGGCGGCTTCCATTCGATGGCCTTGAAGACCGACGGATCGGTGGTCGCATGGGGCTTGGACGCACTCGGCCGGACGACAGTCCCGGCCGAAGCGATGAGCGGCATCGTGGCCATCGCCGCCGGCAAGTCCCACTCGGTGGCGTTGAAATCCGATGGATCGCTGGTGACGTGGGGCAGCGATACCTATGGCGAGCGCAAGGTGCCCGCCTCCCTTCCTCCGGCCGTGGCGATCGCAGCCGGCGGATACCTGACGGCGGCCCTCGTCGCTCATGGAGCGATCGAGAACACTGCGCCGACGGCCGACGGCGTCCCCGACCAGACGGTCCAAGAGGACTCGGGGCCGCTGCTGCTCTCGTTCCGGGTGGCCGATGCGGAGACAGCGCCCGATGCGCTCGCTGTCACCGCGACCGCGGATGACGGGGTCCTGTTCCCGGCCTCCGGGATCCGCCTCGGAGGAGAGGGAGGCCAGCGGACATTGACGCTGGAGCCGGCTGCCGGCCGCTCCGGCGGGACGGAAGTCGCGATCGTGGTCCGCGATGCCGCCGGGCTTTCCACGACCCAGCGTTTCCGGGTCACGGTCACATCTGTGAACGATGCGCCGACGATCGCCCCCATCGACGAGGTGCTCCTCCCCGAGGACGCGCCTGCGCGGACGATCCTCTTCTCCGGCATCACCTCGGGCTCATCCTTCGAGGCCCAGAAGCTCTCGGTGGACGCGGTATCGGACAACCCGGCGCTGCTCCCCGAACCCGTCGTCGAGTACACGAGCCCTGGGACCACGGGAAGACTCGTGCTCCGACCGACCCCGGACGCCTACGGGACGGCGACGGTGACGGTGACCGTGAAGGACGACGGCGGCACGGCATCCGGCGGACAGGACACTTTCAGCCGCCGCTTCAAGGTGGCGGTCGCTCCGGTGGACGATCCACCGACGGTCGTTTTGGTGAGCCCGTTGGACGGCTTGTCCTCCATCGAAGGCAATCCGATCCGCTTGTCGGCAACGGCCAGCGACATCGACGACGTCGTGGCGAAGGTGGAGTTCTTCGACGGGGCGGTGCGGCTCGGTGAGGTCCTCGTGC
>JANNAJ010000138.1:0-1629 GCA_031384285.1 Verrucomicrobiota bacterium | reverse complement strand
GTGGTCGTGCCGCGGTTCTGGTTCTGGTTCTGCGTCTGGCGGGTGGTCAGCGCGCTGCCCTGGTTCTGGGTGGTCCGGCTCTGCGTGCCCCGGTTCTGCGTCTTGCTCTCGAACAACGACCTCAGGACGGTCTCGACCTCGGTCGGATCCGCGTTGTCGAGCTCGTAGACGTAGACCTTCTGTTTCTTGGCCGGGTTGGAGTCGAGCTGCTCGACCATCTGCGAGATCTGTCCCATCAGGTCGCGCGCGGCCTTGACGATGACCGATCCGGTCCGCGGATCGGGCACGGCGAGGACCTTGCCCTTCTTCTTCGCGAGCTCGCTGTCGCCGGACGCGGCGGTCGCGCCGCCGCCGCCACCACCCCGGCCGCCGAATCCGCCGCCGAAACGCACCTGGTTGCCGCCGGTGTTGTTCGCGTTCTGGGTCTCGTCCGGGAACAGATTGGTCAGAAGGTCCGCCATCTCGACGGGATCCGCGTACTTGAGGCGGAAGGCGCGGACCTCGGTGATGTCCTCGACGTTGCGGTCCACCTTCTTCACGAGCTCCTCGATCGCCGGCAGGACATCCTCGGGCGCATTCACGACGAGCGAGTTGCTGTGCTCGTCGGCGACCGCGGTGACCCGCGACGCCGCGGCCCGGCCGCTGCCCGCGGTGTTGCCGCCGGCGGCACCGCCACCTGCGCCCCGGCCGCCACCCCCGCCGCCGAAGGGTCCGGCACCTCCGAACTGCCCCCCGAACCCGCCGGCGGCGCCGCCGTTGCGGTTGTTGCCTCCGGCGTTGGCCTGCGAGGGGAAGAGCTCCTTGACCAGCGTCGCCAGTTCCTTCGCATCCGAGTAACGGAGCGGGAACACCTTGATCGTCGTCGCTCCGGCCATCGAGGTGTCGAGGGCGCGGATGATCTCGGTCATGCGCTTGATGCTGACCTGGGTGTCGGTGAGGACGAGCGCGTTGCCGGCCTCGTTCGCGGTCATCTCCGAACCGGTCGGCAGCAACGGCTGGAGGTTCTGCACCAGCTGCGTGGCGGTGATGAAGTGGATGGGGATGATCTGCGTGACCAGCTCCTCGTTCTTGGGGATGGCCTCGGGATCGTTGCCGCTCTTGACCGGGATGTCGCGGCGCTTGGCGTTCTCCTTGGTGACGATCGTGAGCGTGCGGCCGTTGCGGAGCGCGGTGAGGCCGTTCTTGTTCAACGCGGAATCGAGGACCGCCAGCGCCTCCTCTTGCGTCACCGGTTGGTTGCTCCAGACGTCGATCTTCCCGCGGACCTCGGTCTCGGAGACGATGATGAAGCCCGCGGCCTCGCTGAGATAGTTGAGTACCATGTCCAGCGGCGCGTTGCGGAAATTGAGGCGCAACGGCTTGTCGGCGGTGGCCGGCCCGGGCTCCGGCGCGGGCTTCGCCTCGGGTGCTTTTGCCTCGGGCGTCGCGGCCGGGGCGTCGGGTTTGGCGGACGCCTCCGGCTTCGACGGCACCGCATCCTGCGCGGGCGCGTGCACCGTGATCAAGAAGCCCAGCAACAGGCTGGACGCGACGGGGACAAACTTATGGGTTCTCATTCTTCTCCTCCTGCTGACGTTTCTGGAGCAACCGCTTCAACACTTCGCCGGCTTCGTCGCCGGCATCGTTGGC
>JANNAJ010000130.1:0-3318 GCA_031384285.1 Verrucomicrobiota bacterium | reverse complement strand
GAAGGTGAAGCGGCCCGCCTCGTCGGCCTCCTGTTGCACGACGGTGAGCAACAATCCGCGCAGGTCCGGATACCGCCGCTCGATCGCGCGCGCGACGGCCCGCACATCGGGCTTGGACCGGGCATGGAGGACGACCACGACGATCGACCCGACGGCTCCGAGCAAGACCAGGATCGGGAGCGTCCGCGCCGAACCGACGGCCGCGTACTTTTGGAGCCACAGGGCCGCGCCGGCGACCAGCGCGGCGACGAGCCACCACGCGGCGAGCGCGAGCGACAAGCGGACCCTCGCGTGGCGGCGCACGACCGGTCGGATCCGGGCTTTGAGCAAGCTGTCGGTCATGTGGGGGTTCCTTCCGTGGGCATAGTGCGCCGGGCCGTCCAACCGGCCAGCGCCGATTCGGCGGCCAGCACCGCGAGCGCCGCGATGAGCAGCGAGCGCCAGATCTTCTGCCGGCTCTCCGCCTCCAGGCTCTGGAGAACGAGCCGCTTCTCCGGCGACCGGACCGCGTCCGGTTGTGCCGCGTGGGTGACCGGGACGCCGAGGCGTGAGAGGTCGTCCTCGGAGAGCGGCGCCGTGCGCGTCTCGGCCGGATCGAGGTTCACCGCGAAGCGCCGCGGAGCGGGTCCCGTCGAGGACGCGACCGAGTAGATCCCCGGGCCGGCGGTGGTCGCGAAATCCGTCGCACCCGCCGGCAACGCGACCGAGGTGCCGTCCGGCATCCGCAACGTCAGCGCGCCGGACATCGCGGTCAGGGGCACGCGGTCGCCGACCGTCGCCTGCGTGGCCGGAGCGGCGCCGTCACCCCCGAGCTCGATCAACGAATAGAGCAGCGGCACGAACTTCGACGACAGCGCGAGCTGGCTGTCTTCCGGTTGCCAACCCGAGGTGAGCACCATCACACGGCCCTTGGCGACCGGCACCTCCAGCACCGCCGGCGCGCCGGAATCGAACTTCGCGAGGACGCGCGCACCGGGTACCGCCGCCGCATCGAGCTGCCGATGCCGCCAGAAATGGATCTTGGTGAAATCGCTGAAGCGCGGGTCGGCGAACGGTGCGAACAACGGACTCCGGAAATCGATCTCCGCGAGCATCGCGTACTTCTCCGGCTTCGTCTCGCCCATCGCGAGGGACGGCAGACCGAGCAACCGCGCCAGCGTCGTCGCCGATGCGCTGCTCTTCGGTGCGAACAGGGCGGTCTTTCCGGCGAGGATCCGTTTCCGCACCGCGTCGGAGCCGGCGTCTGTCAGCGGGTCGGTGATGACGAAGAGATCCGCTGAGTCGACATCGGTTGCCGGCAGCGCCGCGGAGGACATCCGCGCGACGACCTGGATCGCCTGCCGACGGGTCGCGGGAAGCGCGCGGCGCAGGAAGAAGAGCGGCTGGCGCGTGTCCGTCGCGCCGTCGTCGCCGAGATAGAGGACGCTCGTCCGCGCGGCCTCGGTCGGTACGACGAAGACGGAATCATCGAACGGGTCGTCGTCGCCCCGGAGCGTGATCTTGGAGAGGCCCGGCGCGTTTGTCGGCGCGGGCACGGAGACGATGCGGCTTTGCCCGGGCGGCACATAGACCTCGACCGTGGCGCCGATGAGGTCCGGCGCGTCCGGACGCGTCCATCCGACCTGGAACTGCTCGCGCTTCGAACCGGCCGCGTTGACGACGCGGACGCGCGTGACCGGGCCGGCGTCGCGGTCGGCGTCATCGGATCCCGTGACGAGCTGGAGTCCGGCGTTGCTCGTCTTCGAGGCCTTCACCGGGTCGACGCGCAGTTGGATCCCTTTCGGCCATTCATAGGCCTGGAGAGCTTCGAGTCGGCTGCCTTCCTGGAGATCGCTGATGAGCAGGATCTCGCGAGGGCCCGGTTGTCCGGCGTCGTCGGGGCCGGCGAGATCCTCGGCGGCGCGCACGAGGGCGTGTCCGAGCTGCGTCGAGGACCATCCGGGCGAGGTCGCGGCGAGCCGGCCGACGGCCTGTGCGACGCGGTCGCCGGCGGGCGATGCCTTCCATTCGTCGAACGAGAAGAGCGGCGTGACCACGCGGTCGAAAGCCAGCAGCTCCACCTGGTCCGCCGGGCCGGCTTGGCGGAGTGCCGCTTCGGCCTGCCTGCGTGCCGCGGCCCACAGGCCTTCTCGCCGCATGCTGGCGCTGGTGTCGACCAGCACGACGATGCGCCGCGCCGCGCCCCGGTCGTCGTCGGGCGGCACGGATTGCTTGAGGAACGGTCGCGCGAAACCGACGGCCAGCAGCGCCAGCGCGAGACAACGCAGCAAGAGCAGCAGCAGGTTCTCGAGCCGGCTCTTGCGGGTCAGCCGCGGCGGCGACGGCTGGAGGAACATCAGCGAGCTGAAGAGCGTCTGCTCGCGCGTCGTGCGCCGGACGAGGTGGAACACGACCGGCAGAGCGACTGCCAGTCCACCGAGCAGGAAGAAGGGCGCGAGGAAGCTCATGCGGGGAGGTTCGCCGGGGATCCGGCCACGGCCCGGGCGGTGGTCCCCCGGTGCATGCGCTGCCGCAAGAAATCGAAGAGCGCGAGCTCCAGCGGTTGGTCCGTCGCGAGCCGATGGTAGGCGATACCGAGCTTGTCGCAGATGCGGCGCAGCTCCGCGCAGTGCGCCTCGAGCTTCTGCACGTAGCCCTTCCGCGCGGCGGCCGGATCGACGTAGAGGGTCCGTCCGGTCTCGGCGTCGCGGAAGATCGAGGCCTGGTCGAAGACGAGGCCGAGCTCGGCCGGGTCGAGCACCTGGAAGACGACGACCTCGTGCCGGCAGGCCGCGAGGTCGGTCAGGCTGCGCTCCAGTCCTTCGAGCGGCGCGAGGAAATCGGAGACGAGCGCGACCAACCCGCGTTTGCGGACCAGCTCGGTGATCCGCCGGAGCGGCGCCGCGAGGTCCGTGGCCGCGCCGCCGGCGGGTTTCTCCAGCGCGAGCATGATCTGGCGCAGATGGCTCGAACGATGGCGCGCCGGCAGATAGTCGCGGATGCGTTCGTCGAAGGTGAGCAATCCCACGGCGTCGCCCTGGAGATGGAGGAAGTAGGCGAGGGTGGCGGCGAGGGTGGCGGCGTAGCGGGCCTTGGTGTGGCCGATCGAGCCGAAATCCATCGAGCGGCTCTGGTCCGCGACGAGATGGCAGCGGAGGTTCGTCTCGTCCTCGAACTTCTTGATGAAATACCGGTCGCTCCGCGCGAAGACGCGCCAATCGAGATGCCGGGGATCATCGCCCGGCGTGTACTGGCGATATTCGGTGAACTCGACGGAGAAGCCGTGGTACGGGCTGCGGTGGAGTCCGCTCCAGAAGCCCTCGACCACCGCGCGCGCCC
>JANNAJ010000051.1:0-6689 GCA_031384285.1 Verrucomicrobiota bacterium | reverse complement strand
TTCAGGAACACCTGCTGCAGTTGGTGTTCGATCCCGAGGACCGTCGCGGCCAGCACGATCCGCACGAGGCTCGCCGTGGAGGACCCGAGCAACTGCACCGAGCGCTTCGCCGCGACCGACGACAGCGCGAACAACCAGGTGGCGAGGAATGCGGCGATCATCGAGGGAGCGGGACGACGCGCCCGGTCGCGGTCGCGGACCGGAGGACGCGCCGGCTCACAGGAGGTCCGAGCCGGCCTTGGCCGCGAGGGCGCGCATCTTGTCCACGGCGGCGCGGAGGTTGCGGTGCTTGAACAGCGCGGTGCCCGCGACGAACGTGTCGGCGCCGGCCCGGGCGCACTCGACCGCGGTCTCGTTGTTGATGCCGCCGTCCACCTCGATGCGGAACGACAGGCCCAGCTCCTTCCGCCAGGCCGCGGCCTGCTGGATCTTCGGCACGCACTCCTCGATGAACGACTGGCCGCCGAAACCCGGGTTCACCGTCATCACCAGCAGCAGGTCGATCTGGCTGAGGTGCGGCTTGGCCTCGGCGATGTTGGTGGGCGGGTTCACCGCGAGGCCGACCTTCTTTCCCAGCGAGCGGATCTTCCACAACAGCGGCGTCACCTGGGCGCCGAGCTCGACGTGGATGGTGATGCGGTCGGCGCCGGCCTTCACGAACGGCTCGAGCAGGATCTCCGGTTTGCTGCACATCAGGTGGACGTCGAGCACCCGGGAGAAATGGGGCCGCACGGCGCGCACGACCGCGGGGCCGAAGGAGATGTTCGGCACGAAATGGCCGTCCATGACGTCGAGATGGAGCCATTCCGCGCCGGCACGGTCGACCCGCGCGGCGTCGTGGCCGAACCGGCTGAAATCCGCGGCGAGCAAGGAGGGCGCGATGACCATGTGCGGCGCAGAGTGGGGAAGCGGAGGGCAAGGGTCAACGGGCCCGCTGGGGCGGATGGGTGCGAGCGGAAGTGGCGGACCCAGGCTACGCGGAACGACCCACGGAAGAGACGCTCCTGTCGGATCCGGGGGGAACGGCCAACTTGGCCGTGCTCGGCGGCAACTTGCCGCCGAGCTTCGGCACCGGCAGCACACCCACCCGAGGGAGAGTTCCCGGCGCACCTGGAGCCGCGGGCGAGCCCTCCGCCCCGACCGGCAGTCGACCCGTTCCACCCGAACCTCGACAGCATGATCTCGGTCCGCCAGGGCCACATCATCGTCCGCCACTTGCGACCGCACCCGAGGCGGACAGCTTCCTTGACGTCCCGGGCCGGGCTGGTTCTCGTCCGACATGCTCCGTTCCGGGATCCTCAACCCCCATCTGCTCTCGTTGCTCGCGCGCGTCCGCCACACCAACACCATCGTCATCGCGGATTCCATGTTCCCGCACTGGCCGGGCCTCGTGGAGGTCGACCTCTCGCTGGTCTACGGCATCCCGACGGTGCCGCAGGTCGTCGCGGCCGTGCTCGCCGACTGGAAGGCCGGACCGGTCTGGATGGCGGAGGAGTTCCGCAGGACCAACGACGACGGGGTGCAGCAAGAGTTCGCCGCCGCCATCCGCGGGGCGGAGGTCCGGTTCGAGCCCCATCTCGCGCTCAAGGCACGCGTGCCCGGGGCGCTCGGGGTCGTCCGCACCGGCGAGACGCGGATCTACACCAACGTGGTGCTCGAGTCGGCTTGAGGACGAAGTCCGACCTGAGCGAAGCCGTCCCTTGCGACGGCGGCGGCCAAGTCCTTGGAACCTTCTTGGGCCTTGGAAAAACGAAGCGGGTCAAACCCCTTGGGTCGCGCCGAGAAGCACCGTTGACGGGTTCCCGCCCTGGCCCACCTTCGGCGCGGATGCTCCAGCTCGAACACCTCGCCGAACTCGCCGCCCGCAACGCCGACGCCTTGTCGGCCAAGGTCGCCGCATTCGATCTCGGCGGCCGACGCTTCGACGGGAACCTGCGCCCCGAGGTGATGGGCGTGGTCAATTTGTCCGCCGATTCCTGGTACCGCGAATCGGTCTGCCTCACCGCGGAGAGCGCGGTCCGTCGCGGTCGGGTGCTCGTCGCTCAGGGCGCTTCCATCATCGACATCGGCGCCGAATCCACGCTCGCCCACGCCGGCCGGGTCGACGAGGCCGCGCAGAACTCGATGCTGCTGCCGGTCGTCCGAGAACTGGCCCGCGAAGGCGCCATCGTCTCCGTCGAGACGTATCATCCTGCCGTGACGCGCGCCTGTCTGGAGGCCGGCGCGAAGGTGCTCAACCTCACCGGCACCGACCGCGGCCCCGAGATGTACCGCATGGTCGCGGACCACGGCGCGGCGGTGATCATCTGCCACGTCCAGGGCGCCAACGTCCGCGACGTCGCCGACCTCGACCTCGGCGCCGACCCGGCCGCGATGCTGCGCGACCACTTCGCGCGACAGATCGAGCTCGCGACGTCCCAAGGCGTGACGCGCATCTGGATCGATCCCGGACTCGGGTTCTACTACCGGAACCTCCAGGACTCGGGCGCGCGGATCCGCCATCAGATGCGGGTGTTCCTCGACACCTTCCGGCTGCGTACGCTGGGCTGGCCGACCTGCCACGCGTTGCCGCACGCCTTCGAATGCTTCGGCGAAGAGGTCCGGTCCGCCGAACCGTTCTTCGCCGTGCTCGCGGCGTTGGGGAAGACGGACCTGTTCCGGACGCACGAGGTGCCGCGCACCCGGGCCGTGCTGGACACCTTGGCCGTGTGGTGACCGCCTGACGGCCGGCTTCCGCGTGGACATCATCCACCTCGTCGCGGAGGCTGCGCCGGGCGGAGGCCCGACATCCCTCCCCGCGCCTGACCCACGCTGGATATCCGGCCCCGTGTCGTGGCCGCGGGTCGACCGACGCATGAAGCTCAAGCTCGATTGGTTCCTCACCGGGATGGCGCTGGCCATCGGTCTCGCGTGGCTGATGCCGGATCCCGGCAGCAAGGGCGGCGCGCTCCATCCGGAGCTGCTCAACAAAGCGGGTGTGGCCCTCATCTTCTTCCTCAACGGCCTCGGCCTCTCGTTCGCCGCGCTCAAGGCTGGCACGTTGCGCTGGCCGCTGCACCTGCTGGTCCAGACCTCGACGTTCGTGCTCTTCCCGTTGCTCGGCCTGTTCGCCCTTTGGGCAGCGGGCGACCATCTGCCGGCCGACCTGCGGCTCGGGTTCTTCTTTCTCTGCGCCCTCCCGTCGACGGTCTCCTCGTCGGTCGCGATGACGGCCGCTGCGAAGGGCAACGTCCCGGCCGCGGTCTTCAACGCGACGTTGTCGAGCCTGCTCGGGGTCTTCCTCACGCCGCTCTGGGTCGGGCTGGTGCTGAAGCAGGGCGGTCAGCCGATGCCTCTGGGCAAAGTCGTGCTCGACCTCGTGATCTGGCTCGTGCTGCCGCTCGCGCTCGGGCAGCTGGCGCGGCCGTGGCTCGGTGCTTGGGCGGCAAGGCACAAGAAACGCCTGGGTACCGCGGACCGCCTCACCATCCTGCTGCTGGTCTACACCTCGTTCTGCGACTCGATGAAGCAGGGCGTCTGGTCCGGCCAAGGTTGGTCGACGGTGGCCGTGACCGTCGCCGGATCGGCCGCCCTGTTCTTCATCGTGCTGCGGGCGACGACCTGGGCGAGCGACGCACTCGGTTTCTCGCCGGGCGACCGCGCCGCGGCCGTGTTCTGCGGATCGAAGAAGACCCTCGCCTCCGGCGTGCCGATGGCCCAGCTGATCTTCGGGGCGCATCCGGGCCTGAGCCTGGTCCTGCTTCCGATCATGATCTACCACCCGCTCCAGTTGGTCGTCTGCGGCGCGCTCGCCGGGAGATGGGCGAGAGAGAAGGCGGAAAAGGAAGGGGCGCCGGTGAAGGCTGGATGACGGATGACGTCATCCGCACCTTCCGCCTCTTCGCCCGCTCTTCCGCTCAGGGCAGTTCTTCGATGGTGATCGCACGGTAGCTGGCCTCGGTGACGCCGCCGCCATGGACCTGGAGGCCGATGCGGCCCCATTGCGGGATCGTCGCGTCGGCCTCGGTGTAGTCGACGGTCTGGACGCCGTTGATCTTGAGGACGATCCGGCGGCTTTCGCAGCGGACCTCGTAGCGGTTCCACTCACCGGGTTTCACCGCGCGCTTCACGGCCGCCTCGTCGGCCTTGGCCATGAGCTTGTTCCGGCGCGATTCGTCGTACAGCGCTCCGTACCAGCCTTCACCGATGTCGGCCTGGTAGCCGATCATCTCGCTGTCGCCCTTCCGCCGCTGGCTGCGGAACTGCACGCCGCCGTTCACGAAGCCTTCGGTGCCGGTGAGCTTGAACTCGAGCCGGAGGACGAAGTTCGTGTAGCTCCGCGCGGTGGCGAGGAATTCGTTCTGCGGCACCTTGGCCGGCGGTTTCCCTCCCACGAACGCGCCGTCGCGGACGTGCCATATCGAGTTCGTCTCGCCGTCCCAGCCGGCGAACGACTTCCCGTCGGAGAGAGGCTGGGGCGCGGCTTGGGTGATGAAGGCAACCACGAGAAGCCCGATGAAACTGGCTGCGAGAGGATTCATTGGAGGCACGTTGTGACCCGAGGGCGAAAAAGTCGAGACGCCCTTTGTCCCGCTGGGTTCCTCACCGCAAAAAATCTTGCGAACCGATGAATCCAAACGGGCGCGGGGGACGATATGTAGGGTGAGCGATCGGAAGGCACGCCTTGTAGGTTGTGCGTGCCCCAGTCGCTCAACAAAAATTATGAACCCCGCATCCCATCAGCGGCACCTCTTGTCCGCCGCCATCATCGCTCTGGCCTCCTGCATCGCACCGGCACGAGCTGAACTCCTCACCGGATTGTCCGGCGGCAACCTCATCTCGTTCGACAGCGCGACGCCGGGCACGGTCAATTCCCTGGCCATCACCGGCCTGGGCGCCCAGTCCCTCATCGGCATCGATGTCCGGCCCGTCAGCCAGGTCATCTATGGCATCGGCAGCGGCAACTCGATCTTCACGATCAATCCTTTCTCTGGTGTTGCCACCTCGGTGGGGACGCTTGCGACCGCGACCTCAGGGACGGCCTTCGGGCTCGATTTCAACCCGGTGCCCGACCGTATGCGCGTCGTCAGCGACACGGAGCAGAACCTGCGCATCAACGTCGGCACGGGTGGAGTGACGGTGGACGGCTCGCTCGCCTTCGCTGCCGCCGACGCCAACTTTGGCATCAACCCGAACATCGTCGGAGTGGCCTACTCGAATAGCACGCCCTTCTCGCCCGTCGCTTCGACCACCCTCTACGGCATAGACTCTTCGCTGGACATCCTGGTCATCCAGAACCCGCCCAACGCCGGGACCCTGAACAGCATCGGCAGCCTCGGGGTGAACACCGGTAACATAGCCGGTTTCGACATCTCCGGCACCAGCGGCGTCGCTTACGCCGCGCTCGACCTCGGGGGCGTATCGTCCCTCTACACCATCGATCTGACCACTGGCGCGGCTAGTTTGGTGGGCGGTATCGGCGGCGGGCTGTCGGTCAGCGGGCTCACCGTTTCGCCGGTGCCCGAGCCAGAGCACTACGCGATGATCGCGGCCGGTAGCCTTATTGGATTCGGTCTGCTGCGCCGCCGCTTCAAACTCGCCTGAGCCCGAACCGAATTCGGCCACCGAGCCCCGCGGCCGAACAGCCGCGGGGTTTTTTCGTTCCTTGCGCCAAATGGCGTCGAATCCGGTCTTAGGTGAGAGGGTGGGAAACATTGGGGCTTGTGGCTCGGACGCAGCGTCCGGAACGGCCGCGCAAAGGAAGGCAAGAATCGGCCAAGACACGAGGGGCGCCGATAAGCCGGGCTTGGTGAGCATCGGTCTCGCCATGAGAACACATGATGTCCTGACAATAATCCTCACCTCCACCGCCGCCCTCGCGCCATCCGCCGTCGCCGAGACCGGCTGGACCGACCACGCCGTCAACCCCGTCACCAACCCGATCTTCTTCGAGAGCCCGCTCATCCAGAGCGAGGCCCGGCCGCTGTTCCTGCACCACCGGCTCGACGACGGCTTCGTGGGCGGCGGCTTCGTGAACGTCTACGCGCTCCAGTTGCGCTACGCCGTCAACGACCGCTTGGCGATCATCGCCACCAAGGACGGCTACATCGACACGCACACGCCGGGCATCGGCAACCGCGACGGCTGGGCCGATATCGCCGCCGGCCTGAAATACGCGCTGCTGAAGGACGAGGCGTCCCAGTTCCAGGTCACGCCGGGCTTCACCGTCACGCTGCCGACCGGCAACGAGGACGTCTTCCAGGGCAACGGCAAGGGCGAGTGGAACGTCTTCGTCTCCGCGGTGAAGGGCTTCGGCGACCTGCACTTCACGGCGAACGTCGGGGCGCGGGTGCCGAACGATTTCTCGAGGAACACCGCCTCGGCCCACTACAGCGGGCAGATCGACTACTGGGTCAGCCGCTGGTTCTCGCCGTTCGTGGCGGTCAACGCGTTCACGACCTTGAACGCCGCCAACGGCCTCGGCCTGGCGACCGAGGGGTTCGACCTGATCAACTTCGGCAGCTCCAAGGCCGCCGGGGCGACCCAGGCGGCCTTCGGCGGCGGTTTCCGCTCGCGCGTCCTGGACAACCTGGACCTCGGTCTCGCGTACGAGTTCGGCATCACCGGGCAGGAGGACATCTTCCGCGACCGCGTGACCGTGGACATGAGCTGGCGCTTCTGAGGCGCCGACCGGATATCGGGCGGGCGGG
>JANNAJ010000097.1:0-10863 GCA_031384285.1 Verrucomicrobiota bacterium | reverse complement strand
GACGTTCCTCGACCGGCGCGCTGCGCCAGGCCTCGTCGGCCTTGGTCTCGGCGGTGGCACCGGTGGCCTTCTTCTTCAGCTCCTCGCCGTGCGCGACGAGCCGTTCCGTTGAATCGGGGCGGCGGTTGAGCAGCACGTCCTCGATGAGCCCGAGCAGGTCCTTGGGGATCTGCTCGTACACCTCCAGCATGCCGGCGTTGACGATGCCCATGTCCAGGCCCGCGCGGATGGCGTGGTAGAGGAAGGCGCTGTGCATCGCCTCGCGGACGTGGTTGTTGCCGCGGAAGCTGAAGCTGATGTTCGACACGCCGCCGCTGACCTTGGCGAGCGGGAGGTTCTGCTTGATCCAGCGGGTGGCCTCGATGAAGTCGACCGCGTAGTTGTCGTGCTCGGCGATGCCGGTGGCGACGGTGAGGATGTTCGGGTCGAAGATGATGTCCTCGGGCGGGAAGCCGACCGTGCCGACGAGCAGGTCGTAGCTGCGCTTGCAGATCTCGCACTTGCGCCGCTTCGAATCGGCCTGGCCCTGCTCGTCGAAGGCCATCACGACCACGGCCGCGCCGTAGCGGCGGATGAGCCGGGCCTGCTCGATGAACCTCGCCTCGCCCTCCTTGAGCGAGATCGAGTTCACGATGCCCTTGCCCTGCAAGCAGCGCAGGCCGGCCTCGATGACCGTCCACTTGGACGAGTCGACCATGATCGGGACCTTGGCGATGTCGGGCTCGGCCGCGATGAGGTTGAGGAACCTCGTCATCGCGCCGACGCCGTCCAACATGCCCTCGTCCATGTTGACATCGATGATCTGCGCGCCGGTCTCGACCTGCTGTTTGCAGATGGCGAGCGCCTCGTCGTAGTTCCCGGCGAGGACGAGCTTCGCGAACTTGGGCGATCCGGTGACGTTGGCGCGCTCGCCGATGTTGATGAAGTTCGTCTCCGGCGTCTGCGTGAACGCCTCCATGCCGCTGAGGCGGAGGTACGGCGCGATCGCCGGCGTAGCGCGGGGCCTGAGGCCGCGGACCGCGTCGGCGATGGCCTTGATGTGCGGCGGCGTGGTGCCGCAGCAGCCGCCGACGACGTTGAGCCAGCCGGCCTCGGCCCAGGGACGGATCTGGGGCGCGAGCGATTCGGGCGTCTCGGGGAAGCCGGTCGGCGAGAGCGGTTCGGGCAGTCCGGCGTTCGGATAGACGCAGATCGCGGTGTCGACGATGCGGTGGAGCTCCTCGACGTAGGCGCGCATCTCCTTCGGCCCGAGCGCGCAGTTGAACCCGATGGTGACGGGCCTCGCGTGCCGCACCGAGTTCCAGAACGCCTCGACGGTCTGGCCCGTGAGCGTGCGGCCGGAGAGGTCGGTGATCGTGCCGGAGATCATCAGCGGCAACCGCACGCCGCGTTCCGCGAAGACCTCCTCGATGGTGAAGAGCGCTGCCTTCGCGTTGAGCGTGTCGAAGATGGTCTCGACCAGGATGAGGTCGACGTCGCCGTCGAGCAGCGCCTCGACCTGCTCCCGGTAGGCGACGCAGAGCTGCTGGAAGTTCACCGAGCGGAAGCCCGCGTCGTTCACCTCCGGCGAGATCGAGGTGGTCACCGGCATCGGCCCGATGGCCCCGGCGACGAACTTGCGCTCGCCGGTCGCCGCCGACACCTCGTCCGCCGCCTTGCGGGCGACGCGCGCCGCGGAGAGGTTCATCTCGCGCGCCAGCTCGCGCAGGAACGGGTCGGAGATCACCGCGTCGAAGTACGCCTGGTCCTTCCGGCCTTCCGCGTGGCGGAAGAAGAAATCGTGCTGCCCGATGGTCGTCGCGCCGAAGGTGTTGGTCTCGATGATGTCCGCGCCGGCCTCGAGGTAGTGCCGGTGGATCTCCTCGATGACCTGCGGCTGGGTGAGCTGGAGCAGTTCGTTGTTCCCCTTCAGGTCCTTGCCCTTCCAGTCGGCGAACCGCTCGCCGCGGAACTGCGCCTCGCCCAGACGATACCGCTGGATGACGGTGCCCATCGCCCCGTCGATGACAGCGATGCGCTCGCCGAGAAGGGCGATGATCTCGCCGCCCCGGGTGAAATCTTCAGCACGGAAGGAACTCATAGAATCTTCCCGGGAGGCTAGCCGGGCCAAATCGTCGGACAAGTCTCAAATCAACGCATCTTGATTCGTTGATATGAACGATGGTCCCGCGAGCAGGAGGCTCCGTGGCCGGGCTGGAGCACGTGCGGCTCGCCCGCGCGTCGCTGTGGGTGTCGAGGCCCACGCCGACGGGCCGCAGGCACCCCTCGTTGGACCCCGCTGAGAAGTCACCCTGCCGCCATATTCCCGTAACATCCGGGGGTTCCACTCTGGGGCATGGACTTCAAAGCCGATCAGCCCCGGTCCGTCCGCCCCAAGAACCCGGCCCTGCCCGCCGACCTCGCGGAATGGCACGGAGCCGTGCGCCTGACGCGGTTCGCGCTGGACGCGGTCGGCGCGGCGGAAGTCCCGGCACCGTGGTTCAAGGCCTCGCCGGAGCACCGGTCTTTCGGCATGCGCGGCCTGCTCACCACGATGGCCTACGCGTTGGCGCGCGGCATCTACGGCTCCGACGAGCTCGAAGAACGCCTCCGCGAGCAGCCCGACCTGCGCTATCTCTGCGCGAACAACTTCCCCGACTCGCTGACGCTCCGGCAGTTCCGTCGACGCCACTGGACGCTTCTCCGCGGCACCTTGGCCCGCCTGTTGGCGATGGGCGCCGGCTCGGTGGCGACCGAGAGCTGGTTCGATGCGGAAGCCGAGGCCGACCTCCGCCTGGAACAGGCCGCTGCGGCGGACAGCTTGGCGCTCGATTGCTGAGCCGGCGCCGGACGGCGGGAAAATCGATTGAAAGAACCCGGCCCTGGCCCACGGATATCCTCCGTCGACCATGACGCCCGGCCCTCCGCACCCGCCTGAGCCCCGACCGGACGAACTCCTGCCCACGCGGGAGAGCCTGCTCTCGCGCCTCAAGGACTGGGAGGACCAGGACGGCTGGCGGGAGTTCTTCGACACCTACTGGCGGCTGATCTTCAACGTCGCGCGGCATGCCGGGTTGAACGACGCCGAGGCGCAGGACATCGTCCAGGAGACGCTGCTCGGCGTGGCCAAGAAGATGCCGGCCTTCCGGTACGATCCGGCCAAGGGTTCCTTCAAGGCGTGGCTGCTGCTCAATGTCCGCTCCCGCATCGTCGAGCACTGGCGCCGCCGCGCCGTCGCCGATTCCCATCGCGCCGCGCCGGATCCGGGCGGTCCGCCGACCGGCACCGATGTCGTCCATAGGATCGCCGACCCGGCCGGTCCGGACCTGGAGGCGGTCTGGCAGAAGGAATGGGAGGACAACCTGCTCCAGACCGCGATCAGCCGCACCAAGGCCAAGGTCAGCGCCCGGCAGTTCCTCATCTTCGACCTCGCCACGCTCAAGGAGGTGCCGCTCGCCAAGATCACGCGGACGCTCGGCGTCAACGTCGCCCAGATCTACATCGCCAAGCATCGCGTCGGGAAGGTGCTGAAAGGCGAATTGGAGAAGCTCCGCGACCGGACCGGGCCCGCTTGAGCCGGACGGGGCCGTCCGCGCTCCGGTCGCATCGCCGCGGCCGGGTCCGGGTCCGGTGATTTCGCCGCGCCACCGCGGAGCGTTTCCGATTACGCTCGGCGCGTCCCTCATGGATCCCGAACCCCAGATCCCCCGGATCCCCGACCACGAGATGATCCGCGTCATCGGCCGCGGCAGCTACGGCGACGTGTGGCTGGCGCGGAACGTCATGGGCGTGCTCCGCGCGGTGAAGGTGGTCCATCGCCGACGCTTCGACAGCGAACGCCCCTACGAGCGCGAGTTCCGCGGCCTCCAGGCCTACGAGCCGTTGTCGCGTACCAGCGACGGGCTGGTGCAGGTGCTGCACATCGGCCGGCACGATGCGGAAGGCTGCTTCTACTGCGTGATGGAGCTGGCGGACGATGCCAACGACAGCACGGAGGTCTTCACCCGCGCATCGGCCGGCAGCCCGGGTGCCGCGGCACGGGATCCGGCGGGCTACGAGCCGAGGACGCTCCGGTCCGATCTCGCCCGCCTGACGCGGCTGCCGGTCGCCGAGTGCGCCGAGACCGGTCGTTCCCTGGCCACGGGCCTCGCGCAGTTGCACCGGCACCGGCTCGTCCACCGCGACCTAAAGCCGAGCAACGTCATCTTCGTGGACGGCCGCGCCAAGCTCGCCGACATCGGCCTCGTCGCGGGGCTCGACGAGAGCCGGAGCTACGTCGGCACCGAAGGCTTCGTCCCGCCCGAAGGTCCTGGCCGGCCGACCGCCGACCTCTTCGCGCTCGGCCGTCTGCTCTACCAGGCGGCGACCGGGCTCGGTCCGGAGCGCTTCCCCGAGATCCCGCCGGATTGGATGGATGCGCCGGACACCAAAGCGCTCATCGAGTTCCACGAGATCCTGCTGAAGCTGGGCGAAGGCGACGTCCGCCGCCGATACCAGGACGCGGCCGAGGTGCTCGCCGACCTGGCGCTGGTGCAGAGCGGGAAATCCGTCGTCGAGCTCCGGCGGCTCCAGCGGCGGCTGGTGTGGTTCCGGCGCTTCGGCGCGGTCGCCGCGACGGGATTGGCCGTGGCCGTGGCCGCTTGGTCGTGGACCGCCCGCGAAGCCCGCCGGGAACGGGAGAACTCCGCGCGCATCGCCGACGCCGAACGCCGCGCGCGGCACCAGCTGGTCGACACCTATCTCGCCCAGGCCCGCGCCGAACGTCTTGTCGGCCGGCTGGACGGTCGCGACACCGTGCTGCGCGTGCTCACCGACGCCATGGCGTCCGGACCCGACGCCGGCCAACGCCGCGACCTGCGGTCCGCCGCGGCCGCCGCCCTCGCGCAGACGGGCACGCGCTGGATCCCCGCGCCATCCGGGCTGCGCAGCCTCGACCCGATGGGCGTCGCCGGCGACCGGCGGCAGGAACTCTTCGCGCGGCACGACACGACCGGAGCGCTGGTGGCCCTGCGGCTCGCGGACGGGACGGTGGCGGCGAGTTTGCCCTCGTTGCGGCCGGTGGAGGACGAGGTCCTCGGGTTCAGCCCCGACCAGCGCTTCGTGCGGCTCCGCCGCGGACGCGAGACCATCATCGGCGACTTCGCACGCCGCGGATATTGCCGCACCAACGGCGCCTGCGCGTTCGCACCGGACAACCGCCTCTGGGCCGCCGCCCCGGACGGCGCCGTCGAGCTCGTGGACCTGTCGGAAGGCCGGGTGGTCCGGCGTCTCGGCCGGAGTGCCGTATCCGGTGCCGGCGCACCGGCGACCCACATCGCGGTCTCCCAGGACGGTGGATGGATCGCGACGGCGACAGGCGACGCGCGCATCCGGCTCCATACGACCGCCACCGACGAGGACGACACCGGCGGATCCTTGGAAGCGCCCGGCGCGGTCTATTCCTTGGCGTGGGGACCGAAGCCGGGGCAGTTCGCCGCCGGTCTCGAATCCGGCGAGGTGATCGTCTGGGAACTTCCCGACACCCATCCGCGCCATCGGTTCGCCGCGGGTTCCGGGGCCGTGCGGCGGGTCGCGTTCGACTCGACCGGGAAGGTGATGGCGACCGCGGGCGAGGACGAGGTGGTGACGTTGTCCGATGCCGGCAACGGCCGCGAGATCGCCGTCGTGCCCGCGATCGCGTGGCAACTGGACTTCCGTCCGGCGGACGGACGCCTGGGCCTGGTGTGGCGCGGCGGAGAACCGGGCTTCATCGGGCTGGTCGGACCGGTCGCGTTCCGGATCCTCCGCGGCCGGAGCTCCACCGGCGGCGGCGACGGCGCGCTCGCGTTCTCGGCGGACGGGCGCTGGTTGGCCAGCGGGACCTCGGTGGGCGTCGAGATCATCGACGACGCGAGCGGCAGGTCGGTCGCGAAGCTGCCGACCCGCGGGACGCGCGCGCTGGCCTTCGGTCCGGCCGATGCGTCGCTCCGCTGGCTCGATGGCGACGAAGGATGCTCGGTGACGCTCGAAGACGGGCGACCGCTCGAAGCCTCGCTCCGTCGGGAACCGGGCCGCCCGTGGACGCATCTGGCCGTCGCCGAGCGGTCCGGGACCGTCGTGCTGGCGGACGGCGCGGCCGAAGCGCTCGTGGTCCGCACCGCCGGCCGCGACGACATCCGGCTCGGGCCGCACCAGTTCGTCCGCTTCGCCGCGATCCGCGCCGACGGCGGGCTCGTGGCGAGCGGTTCGTTGACGGTCCCAGACGTCCTGGTCTGGGATCCGGCCACCGGCCGCCGGGTCGCGCAGGTGCCGTCCGGGCTCGCGGTGCATCCCGTGTTCAGCGCCGATGGCCGTTGGCTCGCCACCTCGGGACCGGCGTGCTCGTTGTGGCGCACGGAGACCTGGCAGCCCGGTCCTGAGCTACCGACAGGCCCGGCGAACACCGTCGCCGGAGCCGCCGCGTTCAGCCCCGATTCCCGGACGCTGGCGGCCGTCTACGGCGACCACGAGATCCGGCTGTTCCGCCTGCCGGAAGGCGCGCCGGGACTCACCCTCGAAGCGCCCGGCAGCCCGCGACTTTTATCGCTGGCCTTCAGTCCGGACGGACGCCTGCTCGCAGCGACGACGGTCCAAGGTGAGATCCTTTCCTGGTGCCTACCGGAGCTCGACGCGGAACTGTCCCGGCTCGGTCTCCAGGAATGACGCCCAGACCGGTGCGGAAGATTCCGTGAAAGATTCAGGGTGTCCCTCGCGGATGACTCCTTGATGAGACTCTCCGACAACCGCTCCTTGCTCCTCCTCGCCGCCGCGGCCGCCATCGTCGCGCCGGTCCAAGCACAGACCTTCTCGGGCTTGATCTTCGGCCGGGCCGCCGAGGCCATCCGCCTCAAGGCGGACACCCGGATCTACTACTACAGCACCTCCGGCACGCTGGAGGACCTCGATCGCTTCGACAGCCCGCCGGTGATCGAGACCTTCGAGATCGGCGGCACCTACGACGCGTCGGTCCGCAGCATCGCCACGCCGACCAGCGTGTCGGCCAAGGACTACGGATCAGCGCAGGTCGACTTCACCTACACCAACGGCGGCCCGACAGCGCCGGATTCCTTGCGCATCCAGCTCAGCGTCCACGGCAGCGCGGAGCACTCCTTCGTCGGCGCCCCGCCGAAACCCGCGTCGCTGGCGGTCACCGCCGCCATCAGCTACGTGCTGCTCGGCGAGCCGGATGGCGGGCGGTACCGGGTCACGCTGCCTGCGATCCCGACGCTCACCGACCCGCTCCACGAACGCCTCTCCGTCGAGCTCTCCGGCCCCGGCATGAGCCCGATCCGCCGGGCACCCGGATCGGCGCCGTTCACAGTCGAGCTCGACGGGACGCGCAACTACGTCTTCGAGCTCGGGTACAGCCTGGACGTGCCCTTCGGTACCGATCCCGACTACACCTACGCCTTCAACGGCGGCGGCTTCGAGGTCTCGGCCGTGCCGGAATTGGCCGACTTCGCGCCTTTGACCGGATTGGCCTTGGCCGGATGGGGGCTCTGGCGCCGTCGCCGGAGCTGAACCCGGTTTCGAGCCGCGCGGTGGATAACCCGTGCCACGCGGCTCTTGCCCCACGCGCGGCAGCTTCCTAGCTTCGGCCTCGCCATGAGACGTCTCGCCGTTCCGTTGCTGCTCTCCCTTTCCCTGGCCGCCGCCATCCCGGTCGTCCGCGCCGAAGTCACCGAGGAGGACCATCGCCGGCTCGAGTCCGAGGTCCGCGCGCTCACCGAGCGCTGCGACCGTTCCGACGCCCGCGCCACCCAGCTCAACGAGAAGATCAACCAGCTCCGCGAGGAGAACGCCCGGCTCCGCAACGAGATCGGCCTCGCCGGCAAGGACAACGCCTCGCGCGACCAGCTCAAGAAGGTCGTCGAACAGATCGAGGAGGTGGACCGCAAGCGCGTCGCCGACGGCAAGCTCGTCCGCGAGCAGCTCGACAGCATCGCCAAGCTCGCCAGCAAACCGGTCGTGCTCCCGCCCGTGGAAGAGGTGAAGACCCCGAGACCCAAGGCGCCGGTCGCGAAGAAGGACGATCCAAAAAAAAACGAAGGCGCCCCCCCGGAAGCGAGACACGCTGACGACGGCCCGGAACTCCCCGCCGAGTACTACGAGCACGTCGTGGCCGATGGCGAGACGCTCGGCGCGATCATCGCGGCCTACAACAAGGAGAAGGGCCTCAAGGTCCGGCAGGCCCACGTCCTCAAGGCCAACCCGAAGCTCAAGGACCCGAAGAAAATTTTCGTCGGGATGAAGCTGCAGATCCCGGCGGTGAAGTGATGGCAGGTTTCGCGTGCTTCGCCCGGCACGTTCGACGAACCTCCGTCGCCGCGGACCGCGCTCCTCGGAACCATGAAACGCCTCCGCCAGCTCCACCTCTATCTCGGCGTCTTCTTCACCCCGCTGCTGCTTTTCTTCATCGGCACGGGATGGTTCCAGACGGTCGACCATGACCGTCTCAAATCGCCCGGCGAGGCCGAGACCTGGACGCAGAAGCTCCGGGTCGTCCACACCGACCAGATCTATCCCGAGACCGGCGCCATCCGGCAAGGCGGTTCGCCCAAGCTCTTCCAGACGCTGGTCGTGGTGATGTCCGTCGCGTTGATCCTGACCACCGTGCTGGGCCTCGTGCTCGCCTTCCGCTTCAGCCGCAGCTTGTGGCCGGTGGTGCTTTCGCTCGTGCTCGGCATCTTGGCGCCGGTGCTCGTGCTCTGGGCCGGCCAGCACCGCTGAACCTCCGCTCGGCCCCTACCCTATGCCTGTCATCAGCCCGCTCCTGGCCGTCATCCTGGCGGCCGTCGGGCTCCTCGTGGTCGCGTGGACCTGGGCATCGGCCAAACAGCACATGAGCTACCAGATCGGCCGTGATTCGTTGCGCGTGCGGCTCGGCAAGCTGGTGCTCCGGCGGATCCGGTTCGACGACATCGACCGCGTGAGCAAGCCGCACAGCGAGCTGCGCTGGTCGCAGACCGAGAACTGGCGGAACACGTTCGAGGATTCGCGGCGCCTGCTCATCGTGCATCGCCGGTCGGGATTGTTCCGCCGGTTCGTCATCACGCCCAAGCACCGCTACGAGTTCCGCCGCCAACTCCGCGCCGCCATCGCCACGAAGACCGGCACCGCGGTCACATCCGACGAAGGCGACCGCGACGAAGCCGAGGACTGACGCCGACCGGGCAGGGATGTCGTGTCGGTCGGAGCCGGTGACGAGGCCGGTTATCCGCCCATGGGATCGAGAACCTCTTCAAATCGGAGCCCATGGGGGTGCCCCATCCCCATCGGCTAAAACGGCCTCGGCGTGGAAGCAGCGCCACCCGTTCCCGAACGGGAACCCTGGGCCGACGCGTCCAAGGCAAAGCCAAGCGCCAGGCGCGATCCGCGACCTGTCCGACAGCCGGCATCTCCGCCCGCACAAACAAGCTGACAGGGAGGTGAACGGTGACACGCTCCGCACCGCTCCCATGAAAACACGTCTGGCGTTCGCTCTCATCCCGCTGCTCGGCTGCCTTGCCCTCTTGGCCCGCGCCGCCGAGTTGGTCGTTCCGGACGGTGTCCGCTTCGAGAAGGATATCGAGTATGCCGCCGCCGCTGGCGCGCACCTGCGGCTCGACCTCGCGCGGCCCAAAACCGCCGAGGGCCCGCTGCCCGCCGTTTTGTGCATCCACGGTGGCGGGTTCCGCGCCGGCAGCCGCCAAGGCTACGACGCGCTCTGCGTGACGCTCGCACAGCACGGGTTCGTGGCGGCGACCATCAGCTACCGGCTCGCGCCCACCAACCAGTTCCCGGCCGCCGTCCACGACACCAAAGCGGCCGTGCGCTGGCTCCGCGCGAACTCCGCGCGCTACGGCCTCGACCCGGCGCGCATCGGGGTGACCGGCAGCTCGGCGGGCGGGCACCTCGCGCAATTCCTCGGCGTCACGGCGGGCGTGGCGGAGTTCGAGGGCGCGGATAACCCCGGCCACTCCAGCGCCGTGGCCTGCGTGGTGAACGTCTATGGACCGAGCGACTTCACCAAATCCTACGGCAAGAGCGTGGACGCGCATGAGGTGCTGCCGCTCTGGCTCGGAGGGAACTTGGACACCGCGCTCCCGCGGCACATCCGTTCGAGCCCTTTGAACTGGGTCACGCCCGCCGCCGCGCCGACGCTCCTCATCCACGGCACCGAGGACAAGTATGTGGCCTATGAGCAGGCGATCTGGATGCGCGACCGTCTCGCGGCCTCCGGCGTGGCCGTCGAACTGCTGACGTTGGAAGGCGCGGGCCACGGCTTCCAAGGCGCGGACGCGGCGAAGGCCGAGGCCGCGCTCATCGCCTACTTCGAAAGGCGCCTGAAGCGGTAGGCGGACTCCCTCCTGCCGCTGCCCGTCGGACCTTTGAGATCATGGACGCTGGCGGTTGCCCCAGAGATCCACCCTCCCAGGTAGCTCCGCCTGCTCGCGTTGCTGCTTGGTAGCGTGGCCGTGGCCGGCCCGCTCAGCGGATCCGCAGCAACGAAACCGAAGCGGGAGCGGCTCTGGATTGAGGTCGGCAAGGACGACTTCCTGCTCAAGCGCAACGAAGAGTTCCTCGCTTCGCTCAAGGACAAGGGCGTCCACCACGAACGGCACCTCACCGAAGGCAAACTGATACCAAGTCGTGGTGATCTCTTTTCGGGCCGTTGGCGAGTTGCCCCCCGGCAACCCGCTCGGCTTGCAGGGCAAGCCGCCCACAACATGAAGCCGAGTTCTGCCGGTATCCACCAAGAGTCGGTATGGATCGGCGGAACGTGCTGCCGGCATCTTGCCGGCAGAGGCTCGCCGGATCCCGCCCCGTGGGACCTTTCCGCGCGCGCCCGCCGTGCGAGCCGTCTGCCGGCGGGACGCACGGCAG
>JANNAJ010000095.1:0-5086 GCA_031384285.1 Verrucomicrobiota bacterium | reverse complement strand
CTCGGCCCAGACGCACAGGGCTTCGCCCCGGAGATTGACCGCGAGCGCGGGATGTTTGGCGCGGTTGCCGGTGGACACCGCAGCCGTCGAAAATGGTTCCCTCAACTCGGGCAAGACCGAGGTCGCCTGGACCTTTCCCTTCGTCTCCCATGCGGCGAAGACGCCGTTCGGGCTGTCCACCAACGACGCGCTGCTCATCGGACAGTTTCCGGTCGCCCAAGGGTCGGTGAAACCCTGGGTGAAGGTCGCTCCTTGGTTGATGGAGGACAGCAGCGTGATGTCGCGGTCGGTCATCGTGGTCGCGGCGCGATAGAGCACCAGCAAGTTTCCGGCACGGTCGGCGAACGCACGCAAAGCGCAGCAACCACAGACTCCATTGGTCAGGCTGATGGGTCTATCAGGCTGGAAAGTCGCCCCGTCGTCAGCCGAACGTGCCAAATAAACGCGGCGTTTCGTCTCGCTTTCCTGGTCAGCCGCCGGGGCCGCGTGCCAGACGACATACACGTTGCCCGAACGGTCCGCGGCCACTGACGCGCCACCGTCGAGCATAGCGGTCCTGCCCATCAGGTTCCGCTCCGGCTCGAAGGCGGTGCCTGAGTCGTCCAGCCTCGAATAGAGCAACGGTGCTCCCTCCGCGGGCCTCGGCTCCGCTTTCGAGGAACCGTTCCAGACGACATGCACGCGACCGTTGCGCCCCACGGCAACCTGCGCGCCCCGGATCGTGCCGATGGCGATGGCGCTGCCGGGATGACGGTTCACGCGCACCGGTGCGGTTCCGTTCACCCGTCCGCCGGGAAGCTTCTGATAAAACACATCGCAAGCCTTCGGCTCCCCTTGGAGCCAGACCAGATGCACTGTGCCGGTGTCATCAGTGACCGCGAGCGGCTGCATCGCACCGTCCGGGAGGCGTCGCACCTCGACCGCGGCGAGGGCCGCGGACGCTGTCATGAGCAAGAGGAGGAACAAAGGCAGGAACAGGTTTCGTTTCATGGTGGGCAGGATGGGCTAGATGCTGGCAGTTGATGTGGGTGTATCAGGAACCTGCCTTGGCTACCAAGACGCTCGGCCCGCAGACCGGATCGTTCACTTTGCCAGGCGTGAGCGACGCGTTGGGCAAGTCCTTGGGCAGTTCGATGCCATCGCGCTTCAAGTCCTCGGCGGGCGCGAGGGAAGCGAGCGTGCCAGGAGGCGACGCATACCAGCCGGGGTCGGAACCGTCGGCCGGCAGTTCGGCGCGCACCTTGAGGATCGTGAACATGCCGCCCATCGTGATGTAGTCGTATTGGCCAGGGCCGCCGACCATCGGCAGAGAATTCCTGGGCACCGGCATCCCCATCTCCGCCATGTCGCCCATGCCGTCCGCGCCCATCGCCATGTAGCCGGGCACGAGCTTCTTGATTTTCCGGGTCAGCCCGTCGGTGTTGACACCGATGACGTTGCCGAACTTGTGCCCCATCTGCGTCATGACGTGGTGGAGCATGTGGCAATGCATCACCCAATCGCCGGGCTCATCGGCGACCCATTCGATGGTGCGCGTGCTGCCGGTGGGCATGTGGACGGTGGTCTCCGGCCATTGGCCCGCCTCGGGGATCTCGCCGCCGTCGGTCGCCACGACCTTGAAGTTGTAGCCATGCAGGTGGATCGCGTGGTGGCTCATGGTGCTGAGGTTCCCGATGCGGACGCGCACACGTTCGCCGACTTTGGCGAGCAACGGCGCGGTGCCGGGAAAGCTCCGTCCGTTCATCGTGAAGACATTGAAGTCGGTCATCTCGTTCGGGTCGGGCCGGCGAGCGCCGACCTCGATCTTCCATTCGCTCAGCAGCATCGCGTAGTCGCGGTCCGGCGGAGGCGACTTGGGGTTCTGCGGGTGGACGACGAACATCCCTATCATGCCCAGCTGCATCTGCGTCATCTCGTCGTGGTGCGAGTGATACATGTAGGTGCCGTGCTGCTTGAGCGTGAACTCGTATTTGAAGGTCTCGCCCGGCTGGATGGCCTTCTGGCTCACGCCTCCCACGCCGTCCATGCCGCTGGGCAACAGGATGCCGTGCCAATGGACGCTCGTCGGCGCGGACAGCCGGTTGGTTACGTAGATGCGCACGCGGTCGCCTTCGACGGCCTCGATGGTCGGGCCATGGACGCGCCCATTGTAGCCCCAGCAATTGCTGACAAGGCCCGGTGCGAACTCATGCACGACAGGTTCAGCCACGAGGTGATACACCTTCACGCCGTCCAACAGCTTCCACGGCAACGTGGCGTTGTTGAGCGTGACCACCGGCTTGTAGGGCAGCTTCACGCCTTCGGGCGCAAAGATGCGCGTCGTGCCGTCGCTCGTAGGTTTGGCCGCGTCCTTTGGCCCGCCACCGCTGTCGGGCGACGGCAAGCTGTCGGCCGCCCGCAGGCGGGCGAGCGGCATCATCTGCGACAGCATGGCTGCGCCGCCAGCAACGGCCCCGGCGCGGGCGAAAAAACTGCGGCGATTGAGGGGAGAAGGATCCATGGGGGCGGAGGGTCAGTGGTGAGAGTGCGGATTTGTCTCCTGCTTCCCGGAAGCGGGTGCGGCGGATTGGCCTGGCCTGGATGGCATATCGGTCGGAACAAAGGTTCCGCCGACGGCAGTCTGGAGCCGCACGCGGGCAATCCAGTAGTCGCGCAACGCCTCGATGGCGGCCTGTTCGGCCTGCTGTTCGCGTTGTTTGGCGAGCAGGAGGTCGTAGTTGCCGACTTGCATGGCGTTGTATCGGAGCAGCATCTCGGAAAGAAGCTGCTGGTTCTGCGGCAGGAGGAACTGCGCGTGATATTGCGCGGCATCGCGGGCAGCGATGAGCGCGTCGCGCGCCTCACGGACTTCGCTGCGGATGTTCACGGCCAGCGCCTCGAAGCGCCGGAGCGACCGCCGGTATTCGGCGCTGAGGCGGGCGAGGGCCGGCTGGCCTTGGTCGAAGAGCGGGATTTCCAAGTCGAGCGTCGGGCCGACGACCCACGAATGGTCGAGGTCTTGCTCGGCGTTCACGCCCAGGTTCACGCCGGGCAGGTAGCGGGTGCTGCGCTTCAGATTGAGTGCCTTCCCGACAGCCACCGCTTCGCCGCGCGCGGCGGCAAGGTCGAGGCGGCGGGTGACGGCGGCGGCCTCCACGTCGTCGAGCGTCAGCTCCTCGGCAGGAACGGCTGGAAGTTCATCCGTGAGCTGCCATGCGGTCTGCTTGCCCCAAAGCCCGAGCAGGCGGTTCAACTTCTCCCGGTGGGCACGGGCCTCGGTGTTGACCTTGGCAAGGTCGAGCCGCGACTGCGTGTGGGCGAGCCGCTGGTTCTTCAGTTCCAAACTGTTGATGTTGCCCGCGTCGAACTGCCGTTGCGCGATGTCGGCAGCGGCCTCGTTGATCTCAACGATGATCGCTAGTCGCTGGGCGAATTGTTGCCGGGCGGCCAGCGTGTAGAACGCCGCCTGCACTTCCTCCGTGAGTGCAAGGACTTCGTGGGCGAGGCGCTGCTGGGTGAGTTCCAGGTTGCGCGCGGCAATCCGCTTCCGCGCCGGCAACGTCAACAGGTCGAGGAAATCGCTCGTAAGTCCGTAATCCGAGTTGACCGTCTTTGTGCCGTGGGTCGGGAGGCGCCAACTGGCGGCCAGGGTCGGATTGTGCAGCCGCGACGCCTGCGCGAGTTCGGCCTGAGAGATGCCGATGGCTTCGAAGCTGGCCTGCAACTGCCGGTTGTTCAGCAGCGCGATGGCGACGGCGGACTGCGCCGTGAGGTTGGTTTGCAGCAGCGTGTCCACGCTCTGCTCTATTGCGGCGGCGGCAGAATCGCTCTGCATCCAGCGGACGTGCTGTCCGCTGCGGTCGGCGACGGCTTTGTCCACGCCGTTGAAAGCCGTCTGGGGATTGGTCGTGGTGCAACCGACGAACACGAGCGGAGTGACGACGGCCAACGCGATGGAATTGATGGAAAGTGTCATGGGAATCGGAGCGTCACTTTTTGTGCCCGTGCTGATGTTCCGGTTCGGATTGCGATGTGGCCGGCTGGGCGACGGCGTTCGTGAGGCTGAGCAGGCCGGTTTCCAAAGCCGGCACCGGCGACGCCTCGGCATGCGCGTTGGCCGGATGCTGGTGGGCGGCATCCGGCGCGGTCGGGAAGCCAGCGCATCCGGCGAGCAACACGCTCGCGGCGAGCGCCACGGCACTAGCGGTCAATCTGGTCGTCATGCGAATTCGGTTCGGCGGTTGGCCGACCGAATCGCGGGCAGAGGCATGGGAGGAGAAACACGATCCAGCCTCTACCCGCGACCGGCCGGCATATATTTCAAAGGCAGGGAGCGGACTACGGGTGATGGACCGGTCGCGGAGCGCGAAGGCACGCGCAGAGTCAGCGCGTCAGATTGAGGTGGAGAGGGAGCGCGCCGCGAGCCGGTCAGGCCAGCACGGGCGGAGCAAGGCTGCGAAGCGCAGCGCCAAGCGACACTTCGGGCAGAAAGACAAAATCCACCCGAACGAGGGTGCGGAAAGTGACAGGCAAGCTGAGGTCAGGTGAAGCGTCGGGGCGAACGAGAAACGCTACGGGTGCGAACGTTGGAAACGGAAGCGGTGCCGCTTCGGGGAGCAGCGTCTTCGTCTCCAACTTCGCCATCTTCAGCGAACCGCAGAGCATCTTGCCTCCGCCAGCGGGCGACTTGCTTTGCCCTTCGGAATTCTTGGCGCAGCACGCCTGGCCACCTTTTGCGAAAGTGAGCTTCGCACAGTGCTGAAGGCACAGCGTCTGTCCCAGCAGCCAGACGAACATCGCCACCAACGCGGTCAGGCGGAAGGCAGGCGAGTATTTCTGGCGGCGCGTCATCACGGTTCTTGCAGGGTGTTTATCGTCTTGTTGGATGGCTTGGTCAAGCGGCGCGGTAAAACAAAGTCAGATCGTGCGGGTGCGAGCTTGCGCAACACCTTGCAATCGCCGCCGAACCGGAAAAGCAAATCGCGATGCCAGGCGAACTCGTTCGCCGGGAGCCGGGCGTCAGTGCCCGTGCCGGTGATGGATGTCCGGATCGTGTGGATGGGAATGCGCGAGCGGTTCGTGTCGATGCGGGTGTGAGTGTGCTTCA
>JANNAJ010000085.1:0-6465 GCA_031384285.1 Verrucomicrobiota bacterium | reverse complement strand
CGCACATCCCACGCGCGCGTGGGGGTGTTTCCGCGGCCTGCTCTCGCGAGGTTACCCCTGCCGGCAAGATGCCGGCAGCACGCTGGGGTGCCGGGCGTCCGGTCGGCGGCGGCCACCCATCTCACGAGCGGGCACGGGTGTTTCCGCGGCCTGCTCTCGCGAGGTTGCCCCTGCCGGCAGGATGCCGGCAGCACGTTGGGTCACTTCGTCCCGAGCCCGATCTCTTCGCGGAGGAAGCGGATGCTCTTCTCGAGCTCCTGCTTCTGGCGTTCCTTGGATCCGCCGTCGTACTGCGCGATGGCCTTGCCGCGCTTGGCGACGGCGAGGAACTTGGCGAACTCCGCTCCGGATTTCTTCGGGAACGCGCTCCAGAACGACGGATCCAGATATGGGAACTCCACCACGAAACCGCCGATGGTCTCGACGTTGACCGGGACGCCCGGGCAGAGCTGGGCGTAACGGGCGAAATACGCTTTGAGGTCGCACGCGGTGCCGTCGCCGTGCGCGGTCCACTGCACCTTGCAGCCCTTCTCCGTCTCCCAGACCGTGCCGTCGCGGAGGCTGGTCGAGGCCGCGTAGGCACCGAGCTTCTCCAAAGAATCCATCGGGTCGTCGAGTGTCCAGAGCGCGTTGCCGGAATCCATGTTGGCGCCGACATAGTCGCGGCCGGCCTGCTCGATCAGCCCGACCAGCTCGGTCGCGGTCATGTCGCCGGCGTGGTTCTCGACGGTGATGCGGACGCCGGAATCGATCGCGAGACCGCGCCGGGACTTGAGCACCTGCACCGTGTCGGCGATGCGCGCCTCGATCCCGCCGGGGGTCTTGCGGTCGTCGCGGGATCCGAGCACGACGCGGAAGACGTCCGAACCGACGGCCTTCGCGAGCTTGATGCCGAGCGTCAGATGCTCCTCGGCGGTGCCCCAGTCCTTTTTGAAGCTCTTCGAGGTCGGGCAGATGCTCCATGAGCCGAGCTGGATGCCGATTCCTTTGTCGGCGGCGTAGCGGCGCAGCTCCTGCGCGGGCGCGGTCTCGAGCGAGCCGAGGCCGGGCAGATCGGTGATGAAGAGCGTGTCGAGCTTGAGGCCGGCGGCGTAGTCGACGAGCTCGCGGCCCTTCCAACCGCAGGCGCGGACCGCGAAGTTGTCCATGCCGAGCTTGATGCGGGCGCCCTTGGCATCGGTCAACGGCGCCGCGGCGGCGCGGGCGGGAAGCTGCGTGGCGGCGAGCCCGGCGGCGGCGAGCGTCGTGGTGGCGATGAAATCTCGGCGGTTCATAAGTGGCGGGTCGGTTTGTCGCACGCGGACCGCGCGCCGCGCAAGCGCCCGCCTCGGATCGGGCACGATCCGGAGTGGTAGACACGGGATAGGACGTGCCGCCGGGTCGCGCCCTGCCGGGCGGGCGGACTTTCCAGTCCGCCTTGTGCCACCCGCGCCCGAGCGGGTGGGCCGGACCTCGCCCGCGGCAGGGTCCGACCCGGCGGAACACAAGGTTGAAAACCTGCGCCACAACCGCTCGCCAGTTCCGACGAATACCGCCACTCACGGTCCGGGCGGCGGTTGCTTCACGGCAAGTTCCGCGGCACGATTGGGGAGTGCAGGCATCTCCTTCCGGCGACCACGATGTCATCATCTGCGGCGGTTCGCTGGCCGGGGCGTCGACGGCGATCCTGCTGCTCCGGGCCCAGCCCGGGCTCCGCGTGGCCATCATCGAGAAATCGGTGCGGTTCCCGCGCCGGGTCGGTGAGGCGACGGTCGAGATCAGCGCCTATTTCCTCACCAAGGTCCTCGGCCTCACGCGGCACCTGAACGAAGAGCACATCACCAAGCAGGGGATGCGGTTCTGGTTCACCAACGGCCAGACGTCGGACCTCGCCGACTGCTCGGAGATCGGCGGACGCTATCTGGCGCGGATGCCCGCTTGGCAGGTCGATCGCAGCGTGCTCGACGAGGAGGTGCTGCGGAACGCCGTCGCGGCCGGGGCGACGCTGCTGCGTCCGGCGAAAGCGTTGCGGATCGGGTTGCGCGCGGGCGGCCTGCAGACCGTCGTGATCGAGGACGCCGCCGGGCCGCGGACGCTCACCGCGCGGTGGGTGGTGGACGCGAGCGGCTTCACCGCGTTGTTGGCTCGGCAGGAGGGATGGTTCCGGCGCAACGAGGCGCATCCCACCACGGCCGTCTGGGCACGTTGGACGGGCGTGAAGGACTGGGACGGGGCGGAGCTGGCGCAGAAGTTCCCCGAGTGGTTCCACGCCTGCAAAGGCATCCGTGGCACGGCGACGAACCATCTCGTGGGCGACGGCTGGTGGTCGTGGTGGATCCCGTTGAAGGGCGGCGACTGGTCCATCGGCGTGGTGTTCGACCAACGGCGCGTGCTCTGGGCCGGCGGTGGCAACGTCGGCGCGCGGCTCAAGGAGTTCCTGCTGGAGCAGCATCCGGTCGCGCGCGAGCTGCTGGCCGGGGCGATGCCGGTGGAGGGCGACGTGAAGTGGCGCGCGAACCTGCCGTACTCGGT
The DNA here is from genome assembly GCA_031384285.1 of Verrucomicrobiota bacterium. Classification (GTDB taxonomy): domain Bacteria; phylum Verrucomicrobiota; class Verrucomicrobiia; order Limisphaerales; family UBA9464; genus CAIVQB01. The sequence continues at coordinate 3,954 of JANNAJ010000085.1, read as the reverse complement.
CGAACGCATCGCGGGCGACGGCTTCGCGATCGTCGGCGATGCCGCAGGTTTCATCGACCCGTTCTACAGCCCGGGCATGGATTGGCTGAGCTTCACCGTGACACGCACCGCCGAACTGATCCTCGCCGAGCGTGATGGTGGATCCGGCGCGACGCTTGCCGAACGGGCGGAGGCGCAGAACCGCGATTTCGCGCGGGCGTACGAACGGTGGTTCGACGCCATCTATCGCGACAAATACGACTATGTCGGCGACTTCGAGCTCATGTCCGTCGCCTTCCAGCTGGACCTCTCGCTCTACTACATCGGCGTCGTGTCGCAGCCGGTGAAGCGCGGGCCGTCGGCGTTGCGCGACCCGGTCTTCGCGCTGCCGCGGTCGGAGATCCCGTACCGCCTGATGCGATCCTACAACCGGCGGCTCGCCCGGATCGGGCGGCATCGGCGGGAGCGCGGGACCTTCGGGCGGATGAACCACGGACATCGGTTCCTCCTCGACGGGTTCCTGCCCGACAACTCCACCGGCAAACCCGTGCTCAAGGGGATCGCCGCGTGGCTCGGGCTGGAGCTGCGGGAAGGCTGGAGGACGTGGTTCGCGCGCGAAGAAGCACCGAGGCCGCGTCTCACCGACCGGACCGCGGCGGCGTGACCCGGCCCCGGGGACGGCCGGTCACTTCTTGGTCCGGAAACCTTTGGGAAGGTTCGACGGCGGCTCCGATGGCGAAGCCGGTGCGGAGGGTGCCCCGGTCTCCGGTTCCGAGATCTCCTCGCCTTCCACCGGCTCGGGCAGGCCGAGGCGTTGTCGGGCCTTCTTGGCGGCGCCGGTGTCGGGATACTCCTTCACGATCCGGTCCAGCACACCGAGGGCCTTGGCCGTTTGCTTGAGCTTGCCGGAGTAGATGTTCGCCAAGTGGATCGCGGTCCAGCCCCACTTCTCACGGGGAAGGCGCTTGGTCAGGACCTCCTCCAGCTCGAGCGCGGCGGCGAGGTAGTTGTTCAGGTCCTTCTCGTAGATCTCGGCGATGCGGATGGCGGCGTGCTGCTCGTTGGGGTTCCGCTGGAGATAGCCGCGCATCAGGTTGATGGCGTCGAGATGGTTGCCCTTGGTCCATTCCTCCTCGGCGGCCTCGTAATCCGGATCTTTGCGGATCACGAAATCGCTCGCCATCACCGAGCGTTCGGCGCGGTCGCCGAGATAGCGCGAGAAATCGAACGCCGCGAGCCCGCCCAGGGCGAAGAGCGTGAGCACGAACAGACCCAGCCACGCGAACGAACCGGAACGTGGGTCCGAGGCCGTCCGCTTCGCGGGCGGGAGGGCGGCGGGAGCGTTGGTGGCGATGTTCGTCGAGGCGACGAGGTTGGTGGCGACGAGATTCGTCGCACCGGCCGCGGTGTTCGTGGCGGCGGGTTCGGCGGGTTCGCTCGTCGAGGTCGCGTCCGCCGCGAGCTCCGCCGGTCCGACCGGAGGGAGCTTCTTGTAGGCGACGCTGAAACGATCGAAACACGACGCCGCGGCGACGAGCAGCGCGATGTAGAGAAGGATGCGGAAGACGGACTTCATCGGGACGACGCGCGTCGTTGTAGGCGGAACCGCCCGGCCGTGGAAGACGATTCCCCGGAAGCACCGACAAGAGGTCCCGCGACGGTCAATCGACCTGCCCGGTGATGGCGACCTGATAGAACCGCGCCGCGGTGGTGACCGGATCCGTCACGACGGCGTCGGTGTCCTGGAGCTTGGACACGATGTTGGTGAGCGGCTGCCAAGCGCCGTCGCCGGCCCGGTCGCGGACGCTCACGGTGTAGATGTTCCCGGCCAGGGCGCGGAACCCAAGCTCGGCCGCGTCGCCGCGGAGGACGATGCGGTCGAACCTGAGGACCGGCGGCGGCAGGGTCGGCAGCGTGAACTGAACGGTGAGGACGGGCGAACGGGCGGCGTCCTCGCGCGAGGCGACGCGCTTGGCGTTGCCGCGCACGTTCTCCTGCTGGCTCACCAGCAGCCAACCGAAGTTCGCGGCCGGATCCTTGGTCCAGGCCTGGACGTCCGCGACCAGATCGGCGGTCGAGGCGAAGGTGTAGTTCGCCGGGCCGCCCAGGATCGCCGTGCTGCTGCTCGCGGCCACGAAATCGGTGCCGGCCGCCCCCCCTGGAACGCTCCAGGTGCCTTGGCCGACGGCGGCAGCCTGCCAGGTCGCCTCGCCGCTGCTCGCGACGGCACCGAGCGTCCCGGCTTTCGCGCCTTCGCCCCACGCCCGCGACATCCGGTGCGCGCCGATGGTCTCCTTCGCTCCGCCGGGGCGCTGTTTCACGACGGTGAGTTGCAAGGCCACGTTGGTGACCACCGCGCCGGCGGGCAACGTGCCGAGGTCGAACCTCAAGAGGACCCGGCCGGGATCGCTGCTGTTGTTGATCGTGCCGAGCGGCAGAGCGCCTTCCTTGCCGAAGTTGCTGGTCGCCTTCGCCGCGAAGATCGAGGTGTCGGCCGCCGGTTTGAACTGGATGGAATCCGCGCGGGAGACCACCACCGCCAACGCGAAACCGACGAGGACCAGATCGAAGCGACGCATGACCTCACCGTGTCCGGCCGCCCGGAGTCGGTCAAACGAGAAGGCGGACCGGACCGCGTCCGGAGGGTCCGGAGCCGCCGGACGCCCACGATCGCCGCCAATCTATCGCGGCAAAACGTGGCTTGCCTTGGTCAGCCTCGCTTTTCAATGTCTGCGCCCGGTCGACGCCGGTCGCTCGACGGCCGGTCGGCGCAGGAACTCGCATGGAGACGGAAGAGCCAATCCAACTGATCGGGACGGTGTCCCAGGTGTCGCCTGACGGCACGTTCCTCGTGCGATTGCCCAACGGGCACGTCGTCTTCGGTCACATCTCGGCCAAGATGCGGAACGATCTCGTCGGCCTCAGCGTCGGCGACAAGGTCCAGGTCGAGATGACCCCCTACGACCTCGGCAAGGCGCGCATCACCTCCCGAGCGAAGTGAAGCACGGTCCTCGGTCCGCGGCACCGTGCGCGGAGCCGATCAGCCGAGGTCCGGAAGACCGGGCACGGCCAGCTTGAAGCGAGGGATGCGCGTGAACACCCGTCGTCCGTTCTCGTCCAGCCCGAGATAGGCCCCCTCCGCCTCCGCGGTCTGCGTGCCGATGATGTGCCGGCTCTCGTAGGTGAACTTCTCCTTGGGCGGGATGCGCGGCGTCTCGCCCACCACGCCGTCGCCTTCGACCACGAGCTGGGTGCCGTCGTCGTGCGTCACCACCCATTTGCGTCCCTTGATGGTGACGGCCACCGGGCTGTCGTTGTGGATGCTGATGCGGTAGATGAACGAGTGCGGCCGGTCCGGCGATTGCTCGGGGCTCAACCGCTGGTAGCGCAATCGGTCGATCGTGACCCGAAGGCCTTCCAGTTCCACCGGGGGGATGTCCATGGGGGCGACCCTATGAACGGGCACCGGCGGATACAAGCGACGGCTGGTGCCGGTGTAGAAGTGGCGGACACTCGTGGCGCAGGTTTGCAACCTGCCGTTTCGCCGAGTTGCACTCGGCAGGGCGTCGCCAAGGCACGACCGCTGACCTGTCGCAGCGCCTGCGGATTCCAAATCCGCGATACGGCAGAGTACAACTCTGCGCTACCTCGGCCGACTTGTCCGCCACTTCCGATCCGCCCCTCTCCGCCGGCCTCGGACTCTCCGAGGCACCATACAAAGCCGGCCCATGGGATCCCATGGGCCGGCTTGTCGTCTTCGGGTCGGACCGGTCTGCGGCCCGTACGTTGCGCTGGGTCAGGCCTTGGCGATCAGTTGCCGCAGCACGTAGGGCAGGATCCCGCCGTGCTGGTAGTAATCGATCTCGATGGGCGTATCGATCCGGCAGCGGACGGCCACGTTCTCGACCGTGCCGTCCTTGCGGGTGATGCGGAGGGTGAGGTCCTGCTGGGGCTTGATCGAGGCGTCGAGGCCGA
>JANNAJ010000043.1:0-5667 GCA_031384285.1 Verrucomicrobiota bacterium | reverse complement strand
GAAGCCACCCATGCGGCCGTTGGCGTCGAACATATGGATGCCGAGAAGGCTGGTTAACCAGTAGCGTCTGGCCGCGTAGGTGGTCAGGCCCTCCCCGCCGCTGAAGCTCTTACCGACGGGCGCGCGCAGCTCCATGTTCTTCTCGCCGCCGCGCAGGCTGCCGTCGTCCGCGATGAGGAAGGTCCACGCGTTGGTGCCGCCGTATTCGCTGACGATGAGCAGCCGCTGGTCGGGGCTGAGCGCGATGCCGTTGGGCTTGTTGATGCCGCCCGCGACCGGATGCGGCCGGGGCATGTTCCGCGCGGTGATGGGCACGCCCACCACTTGGCCGGCGCCGGTGTCGGTGAAGTAGATCCAGCCGGTCTTGGACACGATGAGATCGTTCGGCTGCACGTCGGTGGCGACGGTTTCGATGGCCTTGGTGGCGGGATCGATGACGATGATCTTCTTGGCGTTGTTCGTGCCCTGGCCTTGGGTCGCGGCATAGAGCTTGCCGTCGGGGCCGAACTTCAGGCCGCTGATCTTCGGCCCGCCTTCGAGCCACGCGACGGGCTTGGTCTCGCCGACCGCGACGCGGTAGACCAAGGACTTGGGCAGGTCGCTGAAGTAGAAGTTGCCTTGGGCGTCGCCGCACGCTCCGTCGGTGAAGCCGTAGCCTTCGCCGACCAGCTCCCAATCACCGGGCTTGCCGCCGTCGGCGAAGACCTTGGAGAGGGCCTCGTCCCCGGCGAGGTTGTCCTTGGTGAGCGGCTTGGGGAGCGTCGCCAGCGCGGGGCGCCAGAGCCAACGGAGGGAATCGGGCAGGATGGTGCCGCCGTGCTGTCCGCTGTGGCTGCCGGTGCCGAGCACGAACTGGAAGTCGTAGCCCATGAACGCCAGCGCGCTGGCCATCTCCTGGTTCGCCAGCGGCCAGTTGCCGTGGAGGTTGTTCAGGTCGTTCGAGCCGTCCTGGAGGAAGACGCGGATGGGTTTGCGCTCGGTCTTGCGGATCCACGAGGGGTAGACGTGGCCGCCGCGGATGTTGGTGAAGCTGCCGATCTGGGAGAGCACCTTGCGGAACTGGTCGGGCCGTTCCCACGCGACGGTGAAGGCGCAGATCGCGCCGCTGCTCATGCCGCAGATGCCCCGCTGGTCGGGGTCGTCGGTGAACTTGACCGAGTACTTCTGCGCGACGAAGGGCAGGAGCTCGTCGATGAGGAACTTGGCGTAGGCGCCGCCGAGCGAATCGTACTCGAAGCTGCGGTTGCTGCCGTTCGCGCCGCGCATGCCGGGGTTGATGAAGACGCCGATGGTCACCGGCATCTCGCCCTTGGCGATGAGGTTGTCGAAGACGATGGGGACGCGCTGCTGCCCGGTCTCGCCGACGTAGCCGCCGCCGTCCTGGAAGACCATGAGCGCGGCCGGCTTCGAGCCGTCGTATTGCGACGGGATGTAGATCCAGCAGTCACGCGTGGTCTCGGGGAAGACCTTGGAATCGGCGAAGGCGAACTTCTCGACCCGGCCCTTTGGCACGCCCGGGGCGCGTTCGAGCGAATCGGGCCCGAGCTTGTATTCTTCGGCGACGACGGCGAGCGCTGGGCACAGCAAGAGGCAGGCGAGGAGAAGTGGCTTCATGGTCCGAAGGTCGCGCAAAAGGAGGCGGGCCTAAAGCTTGAAATCGAGACGGTCCGATTGGCCGGGCCCTGATCGTCGGAACGCGGCATCATCCTATCGTCGATGGCTTCTCTATCGTCCTTCCTTGACGTGGCTGATCGCTGGGCGGGTCGACCTCGCAACGGACCACCGTTCTTCAGACCTGTGCGACTGCGAGGGCAGAGAAGCTCGGAGACGTCGGAGGCAACCGTTCGGATCCCCCGCATCGCGCCATGCGTCCATGGTTTCGCCATCCGTCTGCGGACAGGGCACCGCCGGGCGCGATTTTTCTCGGTTCCGCTCCGGCCCCGGTTCACGGCACGCTGCGGGTGTGCCCGCGATGCCGGACAACGGGGTCTTCGCCACCACGCACTGGAGCGTGGTGCTCACGGCCGGCGACAGCGCCTCGCCGGCGGCGGAGGCGGCGCTGGAGCGGCTGTGCCGCACCTACTGGTTCCCGCTCTACGCCCACCTGCGCCGCCGCGGGCGCGGTCCGGACGACGCGGCGGAGCTGACCCAGGAGCTCTTCGCCCGCCTGTTGCGGCGCGATGCTTTCCGCACCGTGGGCCCTGAGAAGGGCCGCTTCCGCACCTTCTTGCTCACCTCCGCGGACCATCTGCTCGCCGACCAACATGCCACGGACACGGCGCTCAAGCGCGGTGGCGGCACGCGGCCGGTCGAGCTGGATGCCTTGGCCGCCGAGGATCGCTACGCGCTCGAACCCGTCTCGTCCGACCCGCCGGGCCGTGACTTCGACCGCCGCTGGGCGCTCGTGCTGCTCGACCAGGCGTTCGCGCGCCTCTCCGAGGAACAGGCCGCCCGCGACGACTCCGCGGGGTTCGCCCACCTGAAGGCCTTCCTCGCCGCCGACGCGGAACCGGGCGATTACGCCCGGGTCGGCGAGGCGCTGGGGATCGCGCCCAACACCGTCGCCAAACGGGTTGAGCGCCTGCGCGAGCGCTACCGCGAGCTTGTGCTCGCCGAGGCGATGCACACCGTCGGCACGCCCGCCGAGACCGAGGCCGAGCTGCGTTCGTTGTTCAGCTGAATCCGGGTCATCGCGCCCCGCCTTTGCCGTTGAAGCCCATGATGTCCGAGCTGACAACGCTCCCCTGTCCGCGCTGCGGCCAAGCCGTGTCCGCGGGCTGGCTGGGCGGCCTGTGCCCGCGTTGCCTTTCGCGGACCTCGCTGCGCGCGCTGCTCGGCGGTGTCGAGGGCGCCGCGGCCCGGCCGCGGCTTGGCGACTACGAGCTCGGCGAAGAACTCGGTCGCGGTGCGATGGGCGCGGTCTATCGCGCGCGTCACGTCACCCTCGGCCAGGTCGTCGCGCTGAAGGTCGTGCTCGCGGGCGAGTTCGCGGGCGAGGCCGAGCGCCGGCGCTTTCTCGCCGAGGCCGGCCAAGCGGCACGCCTCGACCATCCGAATCTTGTCCGGGTGCTCAACTACGGCGAGGCCGAGGGCCGGCAGTTCTACGCGATGGAACTGGTCGAAGGGCCGACGCTGGCGGAAGCGCTGCGGACCGGCGGACCAGGCCGGCTCACCTTGCCCGAACGGGCGTCTCTCCTCGCCCAGGTCGCCCGCGCTCTCCAGCACGCGCATGAACGCGGCGTGCTGCACCGCGACCTCAAGCCGGGCAACATCCTGCTCGATACCCAAGGCCGGCCCCGGGTCACCGACTTCGGCCTCGCGAAAACCCTCGGCCCGGAAGCGGGGACCACCGGCCGGCCGGAGAGCGTGACCGGTTCGCCGGTGGGCACGCCGGCCTACATGGCGCCCGAACAGGTGCGCGGCGACCGGACGGTCACCATCGCCGCCGACATCTGGAGCCTCGGGGCGGTGCTCTACGAGCTGCTCGCCGGCCGGCCGCCGTTCGTCGCGGACAGCGCGGTCGAGACCTATCGTCAGATCTTGGAGGAAGAGCCCAGGAGAGTGACGAGTGAAGACAGCTCGTCACCTGTCCCGCGCGATCTGGAGGTCATCGCGCTCAAGTGCCTGCGCAAGGACCCCGCAAAGCGCTACGCCTCCGCCGGAGCGTTGGCCGACGACCTGGACCGCTGGCTCCGTGGCGAGCCGATCCAAGCGCGGCCGGTCGGCGCGCCCGAACGGCTGTGGCGGTGGACGCGCCGGCGTCCGCTCGTCGCTGCGCTTTCCGCGCTGCTCGTGCTGGGCACGGTCGCCGGGGCCTTCATCCTGGCCCGCGCGAACCGGGACCTTTCGCGCGCCCTCGGCGCCACCCGGTTCGCGGAGGCACAGGCGCGGACCAATCTCCACCGGGCGCTCCTCGCGCAGATCCGCACCCGCCGGGGCGTCAACGAGATCGTCTCGCCGGTGGAGACGTTGCAGTTGCTCGCCGAGATCGCGCGCACCTCGCCGACGGCGGACACCCGCAACGAGGCGGTCCTAGCCCTGGCCGTGCGCGACGTGGAACGGGCGGCGCCCTCGGACCCGCCGCCGTCCGACGGGCTCGTGTTCCGCCAGTTCGCCCCCCCGGCCCGCCCCATCCGGCAAGCCTGCATGATCGACACCAGCCCGGATGGGCGTTTGGTGCTGGTCGGCTCGTTCGACGGGCTCCACCTCTGGGACTTCGCCACGGGCCGGGAGCTCTGGTCTCTGGACCAGGCAGGGCTGCCGTGGATGACCGCCGCCTTTTCTCCGGACGGGAAATCGCTGCTGTGCAGCGCCCGGAACTTCGGCATCCAACGGCGTCCGATCGAGGTGTCCACCGGGCCGGAGTCCGGTCGGCTCGCGGTGCGGGTCGGCGCGCCCGAAAGCATCGGCCGGAAGTTCGATTCCACCATCCAGTCGGTCCATCGCGGCGACCGGGACTGGCTCGTCGCGCTCGACCGCAACCCGCTCTACATCGTCCGCGTCGAGCTCTGGCCCGATGGTGATCCCGGCCGAGCGAAGCAGGTCGCCGCCGGTGAGCCGATGACCTGGGTGACGATCAGCCCGGACCAACGTTGGGTGGCGTCCACAACGTTCCCGCCCAAGGACGCCCGCCTCTGGGATGCGACGACCGGGCGCTCTCTCGGGATGCTCGGCGCGACCGATGCGATCAGCGCCGGCTTCACGCCGGACAGCCGTCACCTGCTCACCCGCACGCAGACCGGCTACACCGTCTGGGATGTCACCACGCGCCAGCAGGTCCACCACTGGTCCACGCCCCAGAGCGGCATGGCCGGGCGCATCCGTTTCTCCGGCGACGGACGTTGGCTCGCCCTGCTCCAGGGCAACGACCGCATCGTGGTCCACCGCGCGACCGATTGGCAGGAGGCGGTCACGCTCACGCTGCCCAAGGTCGCGGACCTCTATGACTGCGTCTGGTCCCGCGACGACCGGCACCTGATCCTGACCGGCATGGACGGCCACATCACCGTCTGGGATTTCACGCTCCTCCGCCGGGAACTGTCCGCCCTCGGCCTCGGCTTGGAGGAACGGGCCTTGGTCCCGCCGGCGCGGTAGGACGTGGGCTGTGGTTTTCCGGAAGATTCTTCGTCATCGCGGCGGGTGGATGCCGTTTCACGCTGGTAGCGCAGCTGTCGCACACACCGACCAAACCCTTGATGAAACCAACTCTCCTCAAAGCCAAACATCTCGCTCGCCTGCTCGGCTTCACGCTCGTCGGTGCGACCTCGCTCCACGCCCAGAACTTCGTGCTCAACGGCAGCTTCGAGAGCCCCGGTTCGCTCTCCAACGACGCCGGGGACGGATTCTTGGATGGCTTTGACTCGATTCCGTCCGGCGCGACCTCGATCACCGGTTGGACGGTGATCACCCACGAGATCGCCCGCGGCATGAACGGGAACACCCCCAGCATCGTCCCGGCCGAAGGATCGTTTTTCTTGGATCTGACGGGCTATTCGGGCTTCGGGGCCGGTTCCGGTGGCGTATCGCAGACGATCACGACCACGCCGGGGGCGACGTATCACTTCACCTTCGATCTGGGTACGCTCCAAGACAACACCGATCCCGCTGGCCCCATCTCTGTCACCGCCTCTGCAGCCAGTCTCACGCCGAGTAACGACCACAACCCCG
>JANNAJ010000411.1:0-2571 GCA_031384285.1 Verrucomicrobiota bacterium | reverse complement strand
CGCTACGACGTGCCGCGAATGGTCGTCGAGGCGGGCAAGCCCTTCGAGCTGATCTTCGTGAACGACGACTTCATGCCGCACAACATGGTGTTCGTGAAGCCGGGCACCCGCGAGCTCATCGGCAACCTCTCGGCGACCATGAAGCCCGAGGAGATGGACAACCAACGCCGGCCGTACGTGCCGAAGAACAACGCCGTCATCGGCGCGACCAAGCTGGTCGAGGCCGGCCAGAAGGAGCTCCTGAAATCCACGGCGCCTTCGGAAGAAGGTAGCTACGAGTTCGTCTGCACCTTCCCCGGCCACTGGACCCTCATGTGGGGCACGCTGGTCGTGACCAAGGACGTCGACGCCTACCTCGCCGCGCATCCGGAAGCTCCGGCCGCCGGCACCGGGGCCGCCGGCCACGCCCACCCGATCGGCGAGTGAACCGCCGCGGTCCGTGACCGCGTCCACCTGGCCGCGGCCACACAAGCCGGACAGACAACGTAAACGCCCGGTTCCGTTATGGAACCGGGCGTTTGTCGTCGATGGGCGGGCCATCCACGTGCCGCGCGAAGGAGTGACCGCACCGGGCCCGAGGAATCAGCGGAACCGGCCCCCGGGGATCACGCGCCATCCGGATCGGACGACACCGGCGGCTCTCCCCTCCCCCGAGGGAGGGGAGAGGTGAGTGCGAGGGGCCTCGACGGAACGTCGCCGGGGATCAGGGACCCGGCTTCTGCGTCGGTCCCTTCCGGCGGCGAGGCCGATTAGACCGTTCCAATTTTGCTTTCCACCGGTCGATCATGTCCGCCAGCTCGTCGGCGGCGGCCCGCATCACCCGGAGGTCCTCGGTCAGACGCCGCTCCAGCATGGACGCGAACGCCTCCTTGTCCTTGCGGCGCGAAAAATCCCACGCCGGATCCGTGTGCAGGCGGGAGATCTGGCGCTTCACCTCGCGCAGACCGCGTTTCGTCTGCGCGATGATCCGCAGCAGGAGAGCCGCGCTGGTATGCGCCGTGGTGCCGCTCTCGCGGATCTCGCAGAAGGTGAGGATGACCTCCAACTGATCGGCGTCGCCGGTATGGTAAGCGGCCTGCGCCTGATGCCACCACTCGGTCTTCTGGGCGGTCATCTCGGTCTGCGTGTCGGGGTGCAGGCGGCGGACCACGGCCCGGTACAATTCCTTGAGCCGTGCCGCGGCCTCGGCCGTGACGCCGGGGACGGGACGCCGACCAAAGGGCCCGCCGCCGCCGCGCGCATCATCCATCTCGCCCAAAAGCCTCTCGAAAAATTCCCGCGCGAGCTTCTCGGCCTCGGACGGACCGTCCGCCTCCGGCCCGCCTCCGGCCGGATGCGCTCGGCTTCCGGCCGTCTCGTCGGCGTCGGACCGATGCGGCGGCGGCTCCTCGGGGGCGTCGCGCATCTCCGTCACCCGCTGGTAGGCTTTGGCGAGCGGTATGCCGCCCAGCATCGCTTCGTCCTCGACGATGGAGACCAGCGCCTCGTCGGCCATGACCTTCCGGCCGAGTTCGCGGAGTTCGGTGAGCAGCCCCCCGAAACGGCTGTTCAACCAGCGGGCGAACTCGGGGCCATCGATCTGGTGGAAGTGCTCGACCTGCCGCCGGGCCTTCTCGAGATCGCGCGACGCCTTTTCGTGGTCTTTCCGGAGCTTGTCGCGGATCGCCGCGCCATCGACCCGCACCACGGCGCGGACAGGGTTGCCGGCCGCCTCTTCACGACCGCGTAGGACGTTCGATCTCTTTCCAGCACCAGGGCGTCGCATCAGGTCCGGGCAGCGTAGGGCGGGCGGCGGCGGCACGGCGAGCCTGTCGTGCGGCAACCGGGTAGAAAATCCATGCGCCGCAGGAGGCGACGTGAGGAATCTCTGCGCACGAGGTCCAGGGAAAGACGCCCCGATCCAAGATGGTCACCAGGCGGTCCGAGAAGGTTCCCGGAAACGACCGACGCGGTGTCGCATCGCCATCTCCTCGGGCCGACCGGGAGCCGCCTCGCTCCGGATGGGATGCGGCGCAGGACGCCCGGTCACCAAGGCAGGCGGACATCTTCGACACAGGCCGGAGCATCCCCGTCCGGGTCCAGTCCGATACGCAGGTAGCCGCCATCCTTCAGCAACTCGATGCCCGTCGGCGACGGGCAGAGCTTCACCTTGAAGTCGCGCCAGCACCGGGCCTCGCGAAGCGCGGCGGTGTAGCGGCGCACGGTGTTGCCGAGGAATCCCACCCGCGGCATGCCGGCCAGCATCCGGGCCGTCCGCAACACCGCGCGCGTGTGCAGATGGCCGATGACCGTGTGCTCCACCTGGCCCAACCGGGACCGCACCTGCTCGTCGCGCCACAGGAACGGCAACGCGCTCGGATCATGCACGAACAGGACCACGCGTTGGCCGGGCCGAAGCGATGCGAACGCCGCGTGGATCTCCGCCATCTGCTCCGCGCGCAAGGCCTCCCATCCGGCACGTTCCTCCGGCAACAGTTCCGGCCCGAACACCGGCAACGCGACCACGGTCGAGGCCACGCCGATCAACACGTGTCGACCGAGCTCCAGCCGCCAGGTCGGGCGGATCCCGAG
>JANNAJ010000751.1:0-13646 GCA_031384285.1 Verrucomicrobiota bacterium | reverse complement strand
CGGGCTGGAAGGGGCTTCCAGGGGAAACCCGTTCTTACGCCACTGATAGGACAGCGGTTCCGTCCCCGACGCGCTCACCGTGAAACTCACCGGATCTCCCGGGTTCACCGTCTGGCTCGCGGGATCCGTGGTGATGGACGGCGCCATGCGCACGGTTAGGATCGCGCCGGTGCTGGTCGCGTTGCCGGCCGGGTTCGTCACGACGACGTCGTAGGTACCGGCGGCGGTCGGACCGACCGCGGCCAACTGCAGCGTGTCGGTGGTCTGTTCCGAGAGAGGATGCCCGCCCTTGCGCCATTGGTAGGTCAGCGTCGGGCTTCCGGCTGCGGTCACGTGGAAGGTGACCGGATCCCCCGGGTTCACCGTCTGGCTCAACGGGCCCGTGGTGATCGACGGTGCCGTCCGCACCGTCAGCACCGCGGCGGTGCTGGTGGCGAAGCCGGCAAGGTTGGTGACCACGACGTCATAAGCGCCCGCATCGTCCGGAAGGACGACAGCCAATCGCAACGTGTCGGCCGTCTGTTCCGACAAGGAGTGACCGTCCTTGCGCCATTGGTAGGCCAACGTCGGGCTACCAGCCGCGACCACCTGGAAGGTGACCAGTTCGCCCGGGTTCACCGTCTGGCTCAATGGGCCCGTGGTGATCGACGGTGCCGTCCGCACCGTCAGCACCGCGCCGGTGCTCGTCGCGCTGCCGGCAAGGTTTGTGACGATCACGTCGTAGGTGTCGGCGTCGGACAGGCCGACCGCGGCCAATTGCAGCGTGTCGGTGGTCTGTTCCGACAACGGGTGACCGCCCTTGCGCCATTGGTAGGTCAGCGTCGGGCTTCCGGCTGCGGTCACGTGGAAGGTGACCGGTTCGCCCGGGTTCACCGTCTGGCTCGCCGGGCCGGTGGTGATGGATGGCGCCGTGCGCACGGTGAGGACGACCGCGCGGCTCGTGACCGTTCCCGCAGCGTTGGTCACCACGACATCGTAGCTCCCGCCGTCGGTCGCGGCAGCGTGGGCGAAGGTCAAGATGTCGTGGGTCTCGCCCGTGAGCGGTTCACCGCTTTTGCGCCATTGATATCCCAAGGTCGGACCGCCGCCGGCGACCACCCGGAACGTGGCGAGGGCGCCGGGATTCACGGTCAAGGGGTCTGGTTGGGACACGATCACCGGCCCCAAGGTCGACGCCATCGAGAACACTCCGCCCGCGGCGATCCCCGTGACCTGGCGCAGATCGGCCGGGACCTGCGACACACCGCCGGTCCCGCCCCACATGACCACTGTGCCGTCCCGCTTCAACGCCATGCTTTGGTCGGTCCCTGCGGCGATGGCGACCACTTCGCCCAGACCCGCCGGGACTTGCATCTGTCCGGAACTGTTTTCGCCCCACGCCGCGACCGTCCCGTCCGCTTTGAGCGCCAAGGTATGATGCCAACCGGCGGAGACAGCGATCAGCGGCCCCAGACCTTCGGGCACCGTGAGCTGCCCCTCTGAACCGCGTCCCCATAGCATCAACGAACCGTCCCCGAGCAATGCTGCGGAATGTTCTCCGCCGGCCGATATCGCCCGGACCCCTTCAACCCCTGGGGGAACGTTCGTCTGGTTGACGACATTCTCGCCCCAGGCGACGACGGTGCCGTCAGCTCTGAGAGCCACGCTGTGCCGCCAACCGGCGGCGACGGCCTTGGCGGTCCCCAATCCGGCAGGGACGAGCAGCTTATCGAATGATGGGTCGCCCCATGTCCTGATCGAGCCGTCGGCCATCAGCGCCAGCGTGTGATAGTATCCCGCCGAGATGGCTCGGACGCCGGAGAGCCCGGTCGGCACTTGGATCTGGCCGTAGGTGTCGTCGCCCCACGCCGAGACCGTGCCGTCCCGGAGGAGGGCCACGCCGAAACCGTAGCCGGCCGAGACGGACACGACTTCCCCGGCGATCACCGAAGACGGCGCCGGGGGCGGCGCAGAAGGGCCTCCGGCGCCGCCGCCCCAGGCCACGATCGTCCCGGGCGCGGTCAAATTCGCGGCGCTGCTGGTCGCGGAGCCCGCAGGATTGCTCACCACGCAGTCATAGCGTGCGATGTCCGTCACCGACGCGACCGACGGGATCGTGAGGCTGGCCAGCGTCTGCCCTGGAAGAGCGGTCCCGTTGCGTCGCCATTGGTACGACACGACCGGTCCGCCGCTGCTCTGCACCGCGAACGTCGCCGAGCCGCCCACGTCGACCAGGAGGTCGGCCGGTCCTTGGATGATGGTCGGCGCGGTCCAGATCCTTATGTACGCCGGATCGCTCGTCACCTTGGCGCCCGCGAGGTTCTCCACCACGCAGTCGTAGCGGCCCGTTTGGGCGTCGGTGACGAAGTTCAGGGCCAGCACCGGTTCCGACGACGCGTCCAACTCCGCGCCGTCCTTGCGCCAATGATAGAAGAGCGGCCCGGTCCCCTCGGCCGTCAGGGACAACGTCGCCGCTCCGTTGGCGAGGACGGTGACATCGACCGGTTGGACGGTGATGTTCGGGGGCGTCCCGACCACCACGTAGACCGGTTCACTCAAAGCTTCTCCCACCGTATTGGTGACGGCCACCTGATACTCGAACACACCTGTCCCCGGACCGGTCGGGATACGGAGATCCGGCCCCGTTCCACCCGGCACCGGTTGGCCGCCCTGCCGCCACTGGAAGCTGAAGGGAGCCGCGCCTCCTGGAACCACGGAGAGGACGGCGTCGGTGCCCGCTGCGACCGTCTGGCCGATCGGCTCGGCGGCGATGGTCGGGCCAAGCGCGATCGCAGCGGAGGACAGGAAATCAGCCGCGATGGCGGTCACGGGTCCGGACACAAAGGGCTTGTGCGCCTGGCCGGCGTTGTTGGAACCCCAGATGATGACCGATCCGTCGGCCTTCAACGCCATGGAGTGGTCGTTGCCGGCGGCGATCGCCACGACCCCGGCCAGTGCGCCGGCGGGGACCTCGGTCTTCCCGTCGGCGCCGTCGCCCCAAGCGACCACGGAACCGTCGGACTTGAGGGCCAACGTGTGGATCCTACCGGCCGCGATCGCCGTCACGCCGCTCGCGGCCGTCGTCGGCACGGTGGATTGTCCGTGGGCATCGTTGCCCCAAGCGACCACGGAACCGTCGGCTTTGAGGGCGACCGAATGGAACGACCCGGCCGCGACCGCGGTCACGCCCTGCAAGGCCGTCGTCGGGACCGTCGTCTGTCCCGCGTCGTTGTTACCCCATGCGACCACCGAACCGTCGCCCTTCAAGGCCAGGTTGTGGGTGTTCGCCGTTGAGATCGCGATGACGCCGCTCTGCGCGGCGAAGGGCACCGTGGTCTCGCCCGAAGGGTTCGTCCCACCCCACGCGACCACCGAGCCGTCTGCCCCCAAGGCCAACGTATGGGCGTATCCGGCCGCGATCGCGACGACCCCGCTCTGTGCCGAAGGCGGCACCGCCGTCCGGGACGGATCCCCCCACGCGACCACCGAGCCGTCCCGCTTCAACGCCGCGATATGGGATGCCCCTGCGGCGACGGAGATGACCCCGCTCTTCGCCGCCAGCGGCACCACCGTCTGCCCGGCGGCATCCGTTCCCCAGACGACCACGCCCCCGGGAATGGCTAGTGTCGCGACCCGACTGGTCACCGCGCCTAGGACGTTGAACACCACGGCGTCATAACGGCCCGCTGAACCCGCTCCCGCGCTCAGATCCAGATGCGCGCCACCCGAGGCACCCAGCGTCACACCGTTTTTTCGCCAACTGACCGTCGGGGCCGGTTGTCCGGTCACGGTCACCGAGAACCGGACCGCAGCCCCGAGATCGGCGATGCGGTCCACGGGTTGTGCGGTGATGCTTGGCGCGCTCGGTGCGGTCTGCGCGTCGGCGCGCTCCATGACGCTGGCGACACCCGATGCCACCAAGAAGAACCAACAAGCAAGGCGCCAGGACGGCTGCGAGACAGAGGGAAGGGTTCGCATAGCAGTTTGTCTAGAACGCACCGTAGGCCGTCGGAGCGAGGTTAATCAACATGCACTTCGGGCCGTCAACCTGCGCTCCGGGCCGGCTTGGATCCCGGACGGGGCGGGGCACGACGAATTCCATCGGTTCCCAAGAGCAGATCCCCAGCCAAAAGCCATCGCGGTGAGCGTCGCGACGGGCCGAACCCCTTGGTGGACCCGCGACCGCCTCGGACAATGCAGAGATTGCGCCGTGGCCAACGCGGACCAAGGCACGCCTTTGGGCGGGATCTTCCCGTGAGAATCCGTGCCGTTCTCCTGATCGCGAACCGCTCCCGGGATGGGTTGCTCGCGGATTGGTTGGACTTTTCGGCGGATACGCTGTCGTAGGTGCTCCGACCGGCGATCCACCGGGCGGCTCGCCCCGGGGTTCCTTGGGTGGACTGCCGAAAAGGTCCGCGACATCGGGAGCCAGTCCCCCAAATGACCGGCGTCCGGCGCCTGTCAAGATCCTGCCCGCGACCCTCTGGACCGCCACGAAGGTTCGTTCCAAGAAAAATCTCGGCCTCGCGACACCGCGGGACCGCAAAAAAGCCCGCCGATGAGGGCGGGCTCTGAAACTAGGTGGCCACGTCGCGGGCCTGGATCACGGCGGACCGCTGGGGCCGTAAGTACTACGGGCTTGCAACCACTTGAGGTCGACTTTGCCATCCTTCGGAGCCGCGCCGATGTCCGCGTTGCGTCCCAGGATACTGCCGTCTCTCCATTTCTTGATCTCGGCATGGCCATCCGAGAAGGTGAGGCCGCCCGCGTTGTTGTGGTAGGTGGCCGGGATGTCGACCCAACCGGCCGCGCCGGGGTCGCAGACGAACCAGCCGTCGTTGATCGACTTCGGGTTCTCGTCGATGGTGACCCACGTCTCGGAAGGCCGCAGGATGCTGCCCAGTTTGCGGAAGTTGGTGACCGTCTTGGAGTCAGCGGACCACGCGTTGATGGGGTTCATCCATGCGTTCATGGACATGCTCCGCACCGACTGGACCTCGCCGCCGCCATACGGCTTGCGGGTGCCCTTGGTGAAGCTGGCGCGGTCGGACGGGCATTTGTACACCGCGAGCGCGCCGACGTACTTGTACATCAGGGAATCCATGAGCAAGACGGCGTTGGTGCCACCTTGGTTGGCGGACTCCATCGTGCCCATCGCCCATTGGTTGAGCGGATAGATCTTGGTGGCGTTGTGGGTCGGGACGAGGCTGTCCAACCCGGCGGTCCTGACCAAGGCGTCGTTGTAATCCCCGGCGTAGAGGTGCCAGCCGAGCATGAGCTGCTTGCCGTTGTTCTGGCAGCTGATGCCTTGGGCCTTGGTCTTGGCCTTGCCAAGAGCGGGAAGGAGCATGCCGGCCAAGATCGCGATGATCGCGATCACCACCAGCAGCTCGATGAGAGTGAAGCCGCCGGGGTACCGGCTCTTCGTGGAGCTGTTCATGTGCATAGATTTTGAGACGAGTGTTGCCGAATCGTTGCGGGACTGTGTGGCGGATGCCTAACACACAGGGGGGAGGGGTGCAAGCGGAGCTTTTTCTGATGTCGTGAGGATTTCAAAGGCGGACGGATGCGTGCGAGCAAAGGCGGACGGGATCAAGGATTGCCGACTTGGAGGAGGAGAGCCGGGGGGGCGCAGGGTTTGGGTTCGCGGGCGAGGATGGAGATGGCCCCGTTGGGTTGGAGGCAATGGATGCCCCGTGATCCGGGGTCCAGGCCGGCGCGGAGGCTTCCGACATAAGGCCACCACGGGCAGCGCGACGCGGGCCGCAGGGCGCCGCGTTTCTCGCGCCGTGCCGCCGCTGAGGCCGCGTCGGGAGCGCGGCCGGGTTCGCGGTGGATCTCGTGGGCGTTGCGATGGCGGCGCAGGTCGGTGACCAGCGCCTTGGCCGCCTCGGGCGGGGTGATCGTCTCGGCGGCGAAGAGTGCGGGCAGGCGGCCCTGCCAGCGCTGGTGCTTGCGTTCGATCTTGCCATTGGCCGGCGGGGTGAGCGCATACCGTGGCGAGATGCCGTAGAAGTGGAGCGCGGCCCCGAGCTGGGTCAGCGCATCGGGGCGCTGGAGAAAGAACATGCTGTGGCAGTCGACGTAGAGCTGCAGCGGCAGGCGATGCTCGGAGAAGGCGGCGGACAGGAAGTCGAAGTAGGCCAGGAGATCCTCGGCGTGGTGGATGGTGGCACCGGTGCACACGCTCGAGCAGTCGTCGAGCGGCCAGAGCGCGCCGATCTTGAGGCACTGCCAGCGGCGCGCGGAGGCGGGCGGACGCGGCAACGGAAGGGGATGGGCCTGTGGGTGGGCCATGGCCCGGCGGCGCACGGTGGCCGGATCGATCCGGATGCCCAGGCGGCGGTGGACCTCGGAGGCGGCGAGACGATCGGGCGAGGGCGGACGGGCCGAGAGCAGTCTGCGGAGGAGCGGTCCGAAGCCCGCGGGCCAGTCCGGGGCGTGGTCGCCGCCGGAGGTGCCAGGGGTCCAGCGGTCTTCCTGATGCCGTGCGGCGGCGCGGAGATGACCGGCGTAGAGTTCGTGGAAGCGGGTGCGGCCCAGGCGAGCCTTTCAGCGGCAGCGACGGCGGAGACCTCGTCCCGGCGAAAAGCACCGAGGACTTCCCGGATCAACGGAGCACCGAGGCGGCCGGAGATCTGACGATGATGTTTTTCACCGCAGCCGCGAGCATCGGCCTGACCAGCCCGACCCCGGTCCCGTCGCCTTCCGTCGGCCTCCGCTCCGCTCCGGACTGCGTCAGGCCCACGGGGCCGCGAGCGTCCGCCTTTGCCCGCACACCTGTCTTGGTTTGCTCGCACATTGTTCGCCTCTGCTCGCAACGCGACGACGGAGCTCTTTCTGACCGGACCCTTCGATTTGGAACCGATCCCCTCCTGCCTGATTTCGTCGGGTCGCTCCGACGGCGAAAAGATCGGCCCGGCGACAGCGGGTCATCGTTTCGATAAGCATTCCTGATCCATGGGCCGTAGAAGCGCTACCGGTCTTACCATTCTCGACCGGTTCGAGGGACTATCGGCGGGCCGATACCGCGGTCCTGGGCCTTTGGTCGCGATCTTTGCCGCGGTCTGGCACCGATGGTGGCAACCGGACCGGGATAGGGTCGCCGCCATGGACGGCGTCGGATGTATCTTCCGCGCTGTGGAGCAAGACCGCGCCCGCTGCTCGCGGGCCGCCATGGATGAGCCCCGAGTCCTGTCCAACGGAGCGACGACAACGGATGGACTTGTTTGAGGTTGTTCGAGGAGTGGTGCGTCGGGCGCCCGCGGCCGGCCCGCTTGTCTGCCGGCGTGCACAGCTCGGGTGGTTTTGATGCACCGGCGGTGGCGTGACGACCCGGATTTCGATGGAGTAATCGGTTGACGAGTCTCTGCTTCTGTGGCATGTATCGAACTGCGTTGGTTGAACGCACCCGACATTCGTGATATGAAATCTAACTCCTTGAAACAGCTCGTAGTCGCTTTGGCAGCGGCTTCCGTGATGACTGTTGTTCCTGCGTTCGCGCTCAGCTCCGTTGAGGTCGAAGCGGTCAACAAATCATTGAAGGCGGCCCGCGTGGTCGAACTCCCCGCCCTCGCCAGCAAGCTGGTCTTGGGTGCGGCCAAAGAAGACCAGGAAAAGGTCGCCGTCGCAGTTGTGACGTCAGCGATCCGCAATCATCCAGGCTCGATGTCCACGGTCATCACCGCAATCGTAAGCGTGGCGCCCGCGACGGTCGAGGCCGTCGTCGAAGCGGCGCTGAATCTTGCGCCGGATAGCGCTCTCTCGATCGTCGCGTCTGCGGCTTCCGGGGCCCCGCAACGCGCCAGCAAGGCTGCTGCCATCGCGGCCAAGAAGATGCCGTCGCGCACCGCTTCGTTCGAACGCGAGGTCGCCGTCGTGCGTGGCCGCCGTCTTTTCTCCACCGCCGCCGCGTTCGGTGACACCGGAGTCACCCAGATCGCCACCAACTCCATGGAGATGCGCGAGACGAACGTAGTGGTTGTGGGCGGTGTGACGAACAAGATTGTGACGACGAATCAAGTCATCATCGACACGAAAGAAGAAGCGGTTGAATACGCCGGTGGCGATTCGACTCGGAAATCGAAAAAGCCTTGAGGCCATCAAACCTCTTGGAAATCTGATGGAAGGACCTGTCGTTTCGACAGGTCCTTTTTCTTTGCGATGGGATCATTTTGGCGACGTCCGACCCGTTGGCTGGTCTCTTTGCTGATTTTCCCGGTCGCCGCAGGGTGTACGTGGGCGCTCGCCGATGTCGTCGCTAGCTCCGCTCGCGCGGTCGAGTTCTGGCTCGCGATGCTCGCCGGGATGGCCGGTTGGTTGATCGTGTTCTTCGGTCTTCCCAAACCGATGTGGCTCTACGTCGTTGGTCACGAGCTCACGCATGTCGTATGGGCTTGGATGTCCGGTGGGAGGGTCCGTTCGTTCAAGGCCGGCTCCAAAGGGGGGCAGGTGGTGTTGAGCAAGACCAACGTCCTCATCGCTCTGGCACCCTATTTCTTCCCCATCTACACGGTGTTTTGGGTCCTGCTTTACGGTGCGACCCGATGGCTGTTCCGCGGCTCCGATCTTCCGTTCCTGTTCCATTCGGGGATCGGGGCCACCTACGCGTTCCACATCACGTTGACCTGCCACATCCTCCGCGTCCGCCAACCGGACATCATCGGCGAAGGCCGGGTCTTCTCCGCCGCGGTCATCTGGCTAGGCAACGTGCTGGTGCTCCTGGTCGGCCTGCCGTCATTGACATCCGGGACCAGTATCCCGTCCGCGTTCTCGATGGCGATCGAGCGCACCGGACGGGTCGTCGCAGCGGTGGGCACGTTCTGCCGTTCGCTCAGTCCTTGAGCAATGTTCCCGAGGCCTTTTGGGTCGATGTCGCCACCGGATAAAGGCCGGGACAGCACCCGAACTGTTGATGGAACGCCTGGCTGAAGTGGCTGAGGCTGTTGTAGCCCACTTCGAGCGCCACTTCGGTCACGTTCAAAGTGCCTGCCTTCAGCAGCTCGGCGGCGCGTTCTAGGCGGAGTTGCCGGAGGTACTGCGGGATGGTCCGGCCCGTCTCCTTCGAGAAGGTCCGGCTGAGGTAGAACGGGCTGCACCCGACCTCGCGCCCGAGCTGCTCCAGGGTCGGCGGATCCGGGAGGTCACGCCGGAGAAGAGCCATGGCGCGCTCCACACGATCGCGTGCGACGCGATGGTGACGGTGGCAGAAGAGTTCGTCCTGGGTCGGCGGCTGGAAAAAGAACTCGCCCATCAGCTCCACCGCCTTCGCTTGGTACCAGAGCGCTTGGGCGCTCGCCAGGACCGGAGGCTGGCGGAGGCTGGCCACGAGGTCGCGGAGGCGCGTGTCGAGCGGTTCGACCCGACCGAGCGCCGACGGGAGCCTGCGACCGGCGACCGTTTCCGAGACCAAGGGATGGAGTCCGGCAAAAGATCCATCGAGATGGCGTCCCAGGAAGGCAGAGGAGAGCTCGACGGTGATGAACTGGTGCGGTCGGGCTCCGAATCGGCGGGCCCGGAGCGGATCCGATCCCTGCCGATAGAAGCCCGCTGTCCATGCCTCGATCCGCACGACGTCGTCGCGCAGCACCACTTCGCCGGACCCGCTCAGGTTCAGGCAGAGCTCGATGCTCTCCGGATGGAAGCTGGGGGCCCAATCGACCTCGTGTCCGGCGTCGAGCTCATGCCATTCGAAGCTCACCCCGAGACGGGTGAAGTCGCCGAACAACTGGCGCCATCGCGCGCCAAGGGCTCGCCATAGCGCGGCTTCACCGCCGTCCGGACGAGGACGGGTCTTGGTTCTTTGAGCGATGGGCACGTCGGTGGAAACCTAGGTCGGAGCGACGCGACGGGCAACCGCGGCGGTTGTCGACTGGTTGTCATCACCGTCGCCGGCTTGCTCACCTTCCAGCTTCTCGCGGTGTCGGTGGACGGTACCCTGCGGCGGTGAAGAAGACTCTGATGGCCGTGGCGCTCATCGTGGCGGGATGCACATCCACCGGGCCCAGGTCCTCCGAGGAGCAGAGGTTCCGGCAGCTGGCCGACGCGTTCGCCGCCGGCCACCACGCCGCGCAACCCGCTGCGGCGGTCGCGCTGGGCCTGCACGCCTACGACGGACGCTTCGTGGTCCCGGACCACGCGTTCGTCCGTGGTGACATCGCCCGGCTGAAGCGTTTCTCCGGCGCGTTCGCCGCGCTGTCGCCCGAAGGGCTTTCCTCCTCGGCGCGCCATGACCGGCGGTTGTTGCTCGCGGTCTTGGAAGGTCAACGTTTCCAGGCCGAGGCGATGCGGCCGTACGAAGCCAACCCGATGACCTATGCGTCCTATCTGGACGTGAGCATTTACCTCAAGCGGGACTGGAAGCCTTTGCCCGACCGGGTGCGCGACATGACGGCGATCCTCCGCCAAGCGCCGGCGCTCTTCGCCGTGGCCCGCGTGCAGCTGGACCCGGTCCTGGCGAGACCGTTCGTCGAGACCGCGATCCAGATCTCCGGGTCGACCGCGACGTTCTTGGAGGAGGATATCGCGAAAGCGGGGCGCGAGTGCGGTGACCCGGTGGTCGCAGGCGAGTTCGACGTCGCCTTGGTCGCCGCGGCGAAGGAACACCGCGCGTTCGCGGACTGGCTGCGACGTGACCGCCTGCCGACCGCCACCGGCAAGTTCGCGCTCGGTGCCCACGCGTATGCACGGATGCTCCGGGGCGAACTGATCGACCTGTCGCCGGCGAAGATCCTCGAGATCGGCATGAAGGAGCTCCGCGCCGAGCAGGCCCGGTTCGACGAAGCCGCCCGGTTGATCGACCCTGCGCGGCCGGCCATCGAGGTCTTCAAAGCGATCCAAAAGGACCATCCCACCGAGCAAGGACTGTTGCCGGACACACGCAAGAATCTGGAGGCCATCCGCCAGTTCGTGGTCGACCGCCGTCTTGTCACAATCCCGAGCGAGGTCCGCGCGACGGTCACCGAGACCTTGCCGCCGTTCCGCGCGACCAGCTTCGCCTCGATGGAGACGCCGGGACCGTTCGAGACGAAGTCGACCGAAGCGTTCTATTACGTCACACCGGTCGAGGCCGGATGGCCGCCTGCCCAGAAGGACGAGTGGTTGACCGCGTTCAACTACTACACCACCGACGTCGTCAGCATCCACGAGGCGTATCCGGGCCACTACGTGCAGTTCCTCGCGCTCAACGCATCCGAGGCCTCGTCGGTCGCCAAGGTCTTCAGCAGCTACGCCTTCGTCGAGGGCTGGGCACACTACTGCGAGAAGATGCTGCTCGACGAAGGGTTCGGGCAACCGGTGTCCCCGGCGACGGCCTCGCGCGAGGAGGTCGTCCGCGCCGCGAAGTACCGGCTGGCGCAATCGGACGAGGCGCTGCTCCGGGTCTGCCGCCTCTGCGCCTCGGTGCAGATGCACTGCGATGGGATGACCCTCGAGCAGGGCGCGAAGTTCTTCCGGGACAACTGCCATTACGAAGAGAAGCCGGCGTACCAGGAAGCGCTCCGCGGGACCTTCGATCCGGGCTACTGCTTCTACACGCTGGGCAAGCTACAGCTGCTGAAACTGCGGAGCGATTGGCAGGCACAGGAAGGCCCAGCGTTCTCGCTGCTCCGGTTCCACGACGAAGTGCTCCGCCATGGCATGCCGCCGGTGCGCCTGCTGCGCGAGACGATGCTGAAAGACGCCTCCAAGCACGCGGAGCTGTTCTGAGCCGGGTCCTGCGCCAAGGCGCGACGGTGGCGAGTTTCGGGCCGGGTCGAGCCCGGCGGGTTGTTTGTCCACGAAGGCCGATCCGCAGACGACAACTTCAACGAATCGGTGTCCGCCCCTCCGTGCGCCTCTTCGGCCCCTCAACGAGACGAGAGCGCACCGCGCTTGCCGAGGTCGTCATCGGTGGCTACTTACACCCGATGCGTTTTCATCCGGTCCAGCTCGCGGCCCTTTGTGCGATCGCCTTCGTCGGCTGCAAAAAGGACGAGGTCCAAGTCTACCAAGCGCCGAAAGACGCGGCGGCTCCGGCACCGACGGCCGCGGCGTCCCCAGGTTCCGACGCCGGCTCTGAAGCGGCAAGCCAACGGCCTCCTTGGACAGTTCCCGAAGGCTGGACGAAGAAAGAAGCGAGCGGCATGCGCATCGCCAGCTACTCCCTCACCGCCGCCGACGGACGCTCCGCCGACGTCTCGGTCGTGCCGCTCGGACCGGCGGCCGGCACCGAGCTCGAGAACGTCAACCGCTGGCGCAAGGAGTTGAAGCTCGCCGACATCACCGAGGCCGAGCTCGCCGGGCAGACCCAGGCCGTCCCGATCGGCAGCTTGCCGAGCAAGATGTACGAGATGGTGAGCGACACCACCGTGCTCGACGAGAAACACAAGGCCCGCACCCTCGCCGCGGTCCTTTCGGTCAGCGGCACCACGGTGTTCTTCAAGATGAAAGGCGAGGACGTTCTCGTGGCGGAGAACAAGCCCAAGTTCATCGCTTGGCTGAAGTCGGTCGATACCGGCGAACCGTCACCGTCCTCCGCGCAAGCCGCGGCGTCCGTTCCGTCCGCGTCTCCGCCGGCCGATATGCGCGGACCGGTGACGCCCCCGCCTTCGACCGGCCAGCCGCATTGGGATGTCCCCGCCGGCTGGAAGCCTGCCGCCGCGTCGACCATGCGCATCGCGAGCTTCGTCGTGGGCGACGGCGGCGACATGTCGGTCGTCGCCCTCGGGCCGGCTGCCGGCGGCACCCTCGCCAACGTGAACCGCTGGCGCGGCCAGCTCGGCCTCGCTTCTGTTGCCGAGGACGCGCTCGGGACCACCGAGATCGACATCGCCGGCGGCGGGAAAGCCGTCGTCGCGGACCTCACCGGCGAAGGCTCCGGCGCCGGCAAGAAGATGCTCGTCGCGATCGTGTCGCGTCCCGACCGCACCTGGTTCTACAAGCTCGTCGGCCCGGCGGCGCTCGTCGCCAAGGAGCGCGAGAATTTCATCAGTTTCGTGAAGTCGGTGAAGTATTGAGCCGGTCCTCGGAGCCCACGGATGGACACGAACCGATCAGCCCGACGTAGCACAGCCGTCCCGCCTGTCGCCGGCGCCCGATGCGGGCACGGACTCCTCATCGGACGGCATCACGCCGGCGGGCCGCTCCCGTTCCCGACGTCCACCAAAAACCTGTCCGAATCTTACCGCTCCGCCTGCGTCCATCCGCGTGGTCCATGGACCGCTCCTCTCCTGTGAAACGCCTGATCGCTCCCCTCACCTCGCTCAAGTTGACCGTCACGTTGCTGGCGCTCGGCATCGCGGTCGTCTTCTTCGGCACGCTCGCGCAGACCGAGGACGGCCTCTATGTCGCGCAGGCCCGCTACTTCCGTTCGTGGTTCTCCACGTGGTCCCCGCACGCCGAGGGCTGGAAATGGATCATCGTGCCGTTGCCCGGCGGATACCTGTTGGGCACGGCGTTGCTCGCGAACCTGCTCGCGGCGCATGCGGTGCGGTTCAAGTTCGTCTGGAAGAAATCAGGCATCCTGCTCACGCATATCGGTGTCATCCTGCTGCTCGTCGGGCAGCTCGCCACGGACATGTTCGCGAGGGAGAGCCGGATGAGCTTCGCCGAGGGTGAATGGCGCAACTACACCGAGGATTTCCACAAGACCGAGCTGGCCATCCTCTCCGACGCGACCGGGTCCGACC
>JANNAJ010000693.1:0-4044 GCA_031384285.1 Verrucomicrobiota bacterium | reverse complement strand
GCACGATCGCGTTGGTATGGTCGGTCCGGGTGTTGACGTTGACGCGGTAGCCGACGACGGAGACGACGAAGTTGGTGCCGCCGGCGGGATCGAACACGATCCGTTCGACGTTGTTGAGGCGGTCGAACCGGCTGATATCGTTGGTCGCCTGCACAGCGCTGATCCCCGTTCCAGGTGAGAAATCGTTCCCGTAGATCACTTCGCCGGTGACGGTGTTGGAGACCACCAGGTCGAGGTCGTTGACCAACTTCGCCGCTGCCGCGGGATTGCCGGGAGGATCGGTCCAGACCAGCGTCAGTCGCAGCGGTGCGTTGGCGGCGTCCTCCGCGAGAGCCAGTTTGTAGGACCGTGCTTCACCGGTGGCGAGGCCGATGGATTGGCCGGCGTCATCGGATTCAACCAAGCCGACCGGACGGCCGTCGGTCTTCACCCGACCGGAGAGCGCGCGAGGCAAGCTGGGTTGGCCCCAGCCGCCGTAGTTCCCCGCCTCTTTGGTGTCCGGGAAGTAGGTCGGGCTGGTCGGTTGGGCGCTGTTCAACAAGAGCGCTTTGTAGCCCGCGGCGGACGGGCGTCGGCCGGGCTGGCCCTGGAAATACTCCTGCATCTGCGCGAGCAGACCGGCCACGGCCGGGGCCGACATGCTGGTGCCCGTCTCATAACGGTAATACGGCGCCCCTTCAGCGGTCAGGTCCTGGAAAAGGGTGTAGTCCTCGGGGTAAAGGTCCGGCGGAAAATCGTTGTCCAACTTCCACTGCGATGAACGGGCCGAGAGCACGAAGGTGCCGGGCGCGACGAGGTCCGGCTTGAACCGGCCGGAATCGCCTTCGGTTCCGATGCCGACGTTGCCGCGGCTGGAATATCCGGCGACCTGGAACGCGCTGTCGGTCAGCGCCGCGAACGGGAAGTTCGTCTCGTACGTGAGGTCCAGGTTGGTCTCGGAAGGCGGCCAGAGATCGGGGCGGACCAAAGTCGAACCGATCGCCACGGTGATCAACGGCGATAGCGGATCCGTGTTGGTGTAGACGGTGACGATCGAGTTCGTCAGGTCGCGCGAGGATTCAAGCGCGCCGACGGTGATGACGTTCTTGGCGTTGCCCGGGGTGTTGATGCTGTCGAAGTCCCCGCCTTGCCCGTTGTCTCCGCCGAAGCCGCTGTTGCCCGCGCTGAAGACGTACAGGATCGGCTGGTCGCCGGACTTCTCCGGCAAGGCGTCGCGCACCGCGGCGTCGTAGCTGGCCGAGTGCGAGCCGTACTCGGTCGAACCGTAGCCCCAGCTGTTGTTCGAGATGAGCGGCTCGCCGTCCGGGTTCTTGCGACGGGTGCTGCGCGCCGCGGTCTCCTGCAGATAGACATCGCCCGAAGGTGGGCCTTGGATGAGGTCGACCGGCAAGACGAACAACTCGGCGGCCGGAGCCTTGCCCTTGAAGTTGGCGTTGGTGACCGAGCCTTGGGGCGTCCCTCCCACGGTCGCGGACGCGGCGCCGTTGCCGGCGATGATACCGGCGACATGCGTGCCATGGCCTTCGACATCACGGAGGATCGCGGGCGCGGAATCGACGGTGAAGACGCGGTTGGTCAGGTCGGGATGATCGGCATCGACACCGGAATCGTTGATGTTCACCAGGACCCCTGCACCGGTCAGGCCAAGGTAGGAATCGGTGTTCTCGGGTACCGTGGTGGAACCGAGCGCATAACCGGTCTTGTCGTTGGCGAACACCGGGGCCAGCCATCGTTCGATCAAGTGGACACCGGCGACCTGGGCCAACGGAACCAGCGCCGATCCGGGCGCTTCGACCGTGACCAACGTGCCGTCAACACCGCGTTCCCGGAACACCTCGCGGCCGCCGAGGGCGGTGACCTGCGGCATCGTCGCGTCCGGCTCCGGGACGGTCAGGATCAGCTTGAGCGGATCGCCCGGCGCCGTGGCCGACAGCGCCAGCGGCAGCAAGCCGGGCTCCAGCTTGAAGTACGGTTCATACGCGAGCACCGCCGCGGTCTCGGGGGCGTCGGCCAACGATTGCGCGGCGGCGGACGTCGCCTGCACCAAGAACGCATCGACCGGCATGTAGCCGATGACCCTCGCACCGGCCGAAGCCAGCCGTTCCCGGAACGCTTGGCCGATCGGGCCCTTGGACTGGACGATGTAGGCTCCCGGCTCGGACGAGCGGAGGGCCGCGGGGATCGCGACCGGTTCGCCGCTGGCGGTGTCCACGAAAGCATTCCTGAGCAGCAACGCGTGGCCTTCCCGGACGAGCCGGTCGGCGTTGGCCGCCGTGTTGCGGAGCCGGTTGGTGGACTTGGCGTCGATGAACTTCGCCTTCTCGCCGGCCGCCAATGAACGGGTCGGGACCCACTTGGAGATCGGCTGCGACGCAACCGTCGGGACGGAAACCACGGCCGCCGGAGCGGCCGTCGTCGTCACAGATCGTGCCGAGACCAGTCGCTCCAGGTCGCGGCCGTTGCCGTGCCGTTGGATCACCCGCCAGCCCAGGACCGAGCACAGCAGGAGCAGAGCGAGAGCACCGAGGACGTTGCGGCGGGGCGAGGACATAGCTGGCGGTTCAGGCGGAAAGGCGCGGCCGATGATGACGGTCGATCAATTGCTCGGGAACAGGGTGCGATGATCTTCCACCACGGTCCGCGGTTCGCGCGGAGGACCGTCGAAGCGGAGGAGCGTGCGGGTGGCGGATTCGCCGGTGACCTGGTAGTTGGTGCAGAGGCCGTAGTAGCGGCCCGGGGTGGTGACCAAGGAGTTGGGCGCCGGCTTCAGCGACTGGCCGAAGCTGTAGACCACGACCCGCGGCTCGTCGGCCTTCATCAGCGACAAGACCTGTTGCGGGATGCGCTCGACGACCTCGTCGATGACGTTGGTGTGGACCGCCCAATCGACCTTGCCGTTGAGCAACGGGGAGCGGTCGGAGAGGGTCGGGACCGACAGGATAGAGCCGAGGTTGGTGAAATACCCGCCCGGCGACAGCAACGTCGGCGCGAAACCCGCCGCCACCCTGGCGAGGGAGTTCGACGGGTTGAGCCACTGGAGCAGACCCGGCACGAAGACGTTCGCCGAGTTGTTGTATCCGGCGAGGATCTGCCGCAGCTCGGGCGAATCCGGCCGCAAGAGCGTCGGCACAGGATCTGCGGGGTTCTTGATATCGGTGAGCAAGGGCACGCCGGAGAGGAGCGCCGACCACGAGGCGATGTTGGTCTGGTTGACCGACAACAGGCCGCGGGCCGCGTTGTCGTTCACCGCGGTGGTGAAGAGATCCATCAGCTTCCAGTCGTTGACCGGATGCGTGGCCTGGCTGCCGGACCAAGCGCTCCAGCTCTTCTTCGCTCCGACGCGGTCGACGAGCACGCCGAGATCGGCGACCTTGGATTTGAGATAGACCGTCTGCCACGGCGTGCCGCGATGGACGCGACCGAGGTGACCGATGTTGGGCAGCTTGGTCTGGGCATTCGTCGGGAAGGCCCAGTCATCGGACTGGGTGATGAACGGATCTTTGTAGGCGAGGTCGTAGGACGTGTTGAGGCCGGTGTCGGTCCCGGCCGTCGCCCGGAGCTGCAGCTGCGAATCCCTGCCCCACGGCGCATACGCCACCACGCCGCGAAGGCCCAGTTTCTGGTTGATCGGCAGGCCGGCGAGATTGGCCACCGAGTTCGTGGTCAGCTGGAATCCGCCGCGGAGCGAATCGATGCGCCCGGCGGAAGTCAGCAGCTCGCTGTAGTTGCCTGAATCGCTGAAGAGGCTGTATCCCGGTTGCAGGTCCTCGGAGGTATAATGGACCAACGGATCGTTCGCCTGGCGGCGGTCGGTGAGATAGATCGTCGGAGACGGGTTGAATCCGACCTGGACGTTGGTGACCCCCGCGAACTGGGAAGCGATCTGCCGCTGCAGAGCTGCGTTTTGGCTCGGCAAATCGGACAATTGCAGTTCCGGGTCGGTGGGGAACTGGCGGTAAAGGTAGTAGTACAGACCGTTGATCGCCTTGACCCGATCCTGCGTGGTGCCGCCGATGTTGCCGAACGGGTTCCGCCACAGGTTCG
>JANNAJ010000683.1:0-15297 GCA_031384285.1 Verrucomicrobiota bacterium | reverse complement strand
CATGGAAAGGGAAACACCGCTGAACACGGTCGAACCAAGGCGGATATCCTCGGACGTGTTAGCACTGGTGTTAGCACTAACTTTGAGAATACGAAGAACATCGAGGAAAATGGAAGTGGTGCCAGCGGGGAGAATCGAACTCCCGACCAAGGGCTTATGAGTCCCCTGCTCTACCGCTGAGCTACGCTGGCACTAAAGCTTCCGGACACGATCGCCCGGAACGCGGAGGCGGATAGTTAGAGGCGGAATGGGCCGCGGCAAGTCGTTTTGTGTCCGCGCCGCGGTTGCGTACGGCCACGCATCTGTGCTTGAATCTTCGTCTCGACTCTATGGCACAGATCAAATTTGGAACGGATGGATGGCGGGCGATCATCGCGGAAGATTTCACCTTCGCCAACGTGGCGCGCGTCGCCCAAGCGACCGCCGACCACTGGAAGCAGAACCCTGTCGCCGGCACCGGACCCACGGTCGTCATCGGCTACGACCGCCGTTTCCTCTCCGACCAGTTCGCGCGTTGCGTGGCCGAGGTGATGTCCGGGAACGGCTTCGCGGTGGTGTTGTCCGATTCACCGGTGCCCACGCCCGCGGTGTCCTTCGCCGTGAAGCAGTTGAAGGCCGTCGGCGGCGTGATGATCACCGCGAGCCACAACCCGCCCGCGTTCAACGGATTCAAGCTCAAGGCCTGGTACGGCGGCTCCGCGGAACCGGCCATGTGTCAAGCCATAGAGGCGCTGCTCGACGCCTCGCCCGTCAAGCGGACCGATTTCGACATCGCCGCCGGCGTGGACGACATCGTGGTGAAGGACCTCCGGGCGCCGCATTACGCCGCGTGCAAGAAGCTCGTGGATTTCGACCGGATCGCGAAGTCGAAGCTCAAGTTCGCGCACGAGGCGCTCTACGGTGTCGGCGCCGGCTGCTTCGACGAACTGCTCGCGGGCACGACCTGCCGGGTCACCACGCTCAACGCCGAGCACAACCCGCTCTTCGGGGGCATCAACCCGGAGCCCATCGCGAAGAACTACGTCAAGTCCGCGGCGTTCCTCGCCAAGAACCCGCACGACCTCTGTCTCGTCACCGACGGCGATGCCGACCGCGTCGGCGGCATGCTGGGCGACGGCGGACTGCTCACCACCCACCAGATCATCTGCCTGCTGCTCCGGCACTTCATCGTCAACCGCAAGCAGACCGGCCGCGTCATCAAGGCGCTCACGACCACCACGATGGTGGACCGCATGTGCGCCCACCACGGCCTCGAGCTGGTCGAGACCGGCGTCGGCTTCAAGTACATCGCGGCCGAGATGATCAAGGGGAACGTGCTGCTCGGGTTCGAGGAGAGCGGCGGCATCGGCTTCCCCGGGCACATCCCGGAACGCGACGGCATCCTCGCCGGCCTGATGCTCCTCGAGATGCTGGCGACGGAGAAGAAGCCGCTGAAGACCTTGCTCGCCGACCTCGAAAAGGATTTCGGCCCGCACCGCTACGCGCGGATCGACACGGCTTTCCCTTTGGAGAAGCGGCAGGCGCTGATGCAGTTCTGCAAGCTCAACCCACCCGCCAAGCTCCTGAAGTCGCCGGTGACCGAAGTGAAGTCCGCCGACGGCGTGAAGTTCATCGCCAAGGACGGCTCGTGGTTGATGCTGCGCGGTTCGGGAACAGAGCCGATCCTGCGCATCTACGCCGAGGCCAAGAGCGATGCCGAGGCCGAGGCGTTGCTGAAGCTCGGCGTGAAGCTGACCAAGCAGGTCTGACCCGGCCGGGCCCGGCCAGGTCGCCGGCGGTCAACGTTCCGTCGCGCGGCGGCGGGACAACATCGCCCGATAGCCGCCCACGACGACCACGAACGCCGCCGCGCACAGGTAGAATCCGACGTGCCCGTGCGCCGGGATGAGCGTCGCCTCGAGCAGGATGTCGAGGATCACCGTCGCGTGCCAGAAACCGTCCCACCGGTTGAGGAAGTAGCCGGTCCGCGCAGCCCGCGCGAAGAGCACGCCGAGCAGGACCGTCATCGCCAACCCGCTCGCGACCACGGTCGGGCGCTCCACGACGCGCCAGAGATGGAACACCGCGAGGTAGAGCACGAGAAGCTGGAGGCTGAAGGACCACCGGGAGTTCACGTGGCGACATTGCCCGAGCACCGGCAGGAGACAACCCGCGAACGAAGCAACGGTCCCGACCGGGACCGGCACACGCCCCGTCCCACGGGCCCGATCGGACCGGTCTTCCTCAAAACGGCAGGAACTCGACCTCGAACACGCGTTCCACGAACCAACCGCCCGCCAGCAGGAGGATCGCGACCGATCCGACCGGCAGCACGCCCGCCCGATAGAACCGCGAGGCCCGCAGCGCCGATGCCACCGGCAAGAAGACGGCCACGCAGGCGAGCTGTCCGAGCTCGACCCCGAGGTTGAAACCGAGCAGCGGCACCGCCAGCGAGGTCCGCGAGAGACCGAGCTCTCCGAGCGCTCCGGCGAACCCG
The DNA here is from genome assembly GCA_031384285.1 of Verrucomicrobiota bacterium. Lineage (GTDB taxonomy): Bacteria > Verrucomicrobiota > Verrucomicrobiia > Limisphaerales > UBA9464 > CAIVQB01. Next base: position 12,821 of record JANNAJ010000683.1, on the reverse strand, counting down.
AACCCGTGGACCAGCCCGAACGCGAACGGCATGGCCCAAGGCGGGAACGGGCGCCGAGGACGGACGGCGCTGTCGCGCGACCAAAGGTTGGCCAACGCCGCGACGACGATGCTGACGGCGATCGTGCTCTCGACCAATCGGGACGGCAGCCGGACGACGCCGGTCGCCGCGAGGCCCAGCGTCAACGAATGCGCGACCGTGAATGCGGTGACGACCTGGAACACGTGCCCCAAGGAAGCGCGGAGGCCCTGCGACGGTTCCCATCCACCGGGCCCTCTCCGGAGCACCGACGGCAGGAGCAACGCCAGCAAGAACAGCAGATGATCGTAGCCGGTCCAGATATGGTGGACGCCTTCGCGGACGAACTGGACGAGTCCCGGGACAGTGGTCCCGGCTCCGGGGCTGAAGTCCGCGCCAGGATGCCCCGGCCCGAGCACCGCGGTGGTCCCGGCGGACGACGCGTCTCCGGCGCGACGGAACCTCACAAGCCCCCGATGGAGCGGATCGCGGTCGGCGAACAGGTGGTAATCCAGCGCCCAGCTCTGCACCGGCCGGTCGGTCGCGGCGGAGAAATCGATCACCGCGCACGGTACCCCGTCGCGTTCGCTCACCCGATGGCCCGTCGCCTGCGGCGGGAGCATCCGCCCGTCGGCGCGGAGGGCGATCTTGCCGAAGGCGTAGCGCGCGATCTGTCCATGATGCGCGCGGAGTTCTCCCCAGGTGATCCGGCCGTCGTCGTCGTCGTCGAGGCCCAGCGCGTCATCGAGGTCGCGCAAGGGGATCTCCCAACGTCCGGAGAGGGCGGTGCCGTCCTGCTCGAGCGTCATCCAAGCCGTGCTGGCGCTGTGCCCGGATGCGGGAAGAGTTCCGATGCCGATCGCCGACGCCGCGGCACCGATCCACACGGCCCGGCCAATGCGGGAGGCGATGTTCATGGTTTCGATGCGACGGATCCCGGCACGAGGTGGATGTCTTCGAGCCGGCAAGCGGCGACCCACGCGAGGACTTCGCGCTCCGTCGCCGCATCCCGGGCGGCACGGGCCGATTCGAGCAGGATCCGGGCGTCCGCCGGTTCCTTCTGGACGAGCCAGTTCGCACGGGCGAGCGCGAGCGCCACCGCGGGTTCGTGCGTCGACCGGAGCCGGAAACGCGCCTCCTCCCGGCGATGGACGTCATCTCCCCGGGCATGGGCCGCGGCGAAACTTGCGGCCAACATCTCGATCGCCGCGTCGGGAGATCCGGCGCCGAGCCGCAGGGCTTCCGCTTGTCGCAGCAACAAGGCATCGATCCGGACCGCACCGGCGACGAGGGCCGCGGCTTCGTCCGGACGATGCTCGTCGAGCAACAGGTCGGCGAACGTGCCGAGCAGATACGGGTCACGGGGCGCGAGCGCGAGCGCTTCGCGGAAACGCCGCTCCGATCGGGCCGCGCGTCCGAGCCGCGCCTCGGTCTCGGCGAGCTGGGTCAGGGCCCAGACGCGGGTGGCGACCGGGGCGTCGGGGGCTTCGTCCAACGCCGCTCCGAGCAAGCGCACGCTGCCCGCGGCATCGCCGGTGAGGCTCGCTACCGTCGCCGCCGCCGTCGTGGCGGTGAGCCGGTCCGCGAAGCGGAGCAACGGGACGCACGCGCGTCGCGCCGCGTCGAACTCGCCGCGGACGGTGTGGACCGTGGCCTTGGTGAGCCATGCCCTGGCGTCGCGCGGATCGATCGAGATGGCGGCATCCAGATCGGTGAGCGCCGCGGGAAATTCGTGCAGGCTCTGGCGGATGGTCCCGCGGAGCACGAGAACCGGGGCCGGCGGAGAAGCCGCGTCCCACCATGGTCCCAGAGCGGTCTGCGCGTGGCCGAGATGCCGGGGATCGGCTTCGGCGCGGGCCAGCGCGAGCAGGCGTCCCGCCACGTCGAGCGCGAGCCGGAGGTCGGTCGGATCGTTCGCCAGCGAGGAACGGAGCGTGCGGAGTCCGCGCTCGGCGGCGGAGGTCCCCGCCGGCCGGAGACGGGCCACGACCTCGGCGTCGTGACGAGGGATGGACGGCTCGTTGCCCGCCCCGAGCAGGATCGTTCGGGAGATGGCGAAGGCCGTCGCAAGAGCCGCGCCCGATCGAGCCACCACCCTCGGCGAGCGGACCCGCACGGCGAGACGGAGGAAGAAAAAGAAGACCACTTCGGCCGACGCCATCGCACGCGACAGGCGCCCGACGCCCCTCGTGACGCTGGTTGAGTGAGACGCCCCGAGAATTTTCGCGTCGGCCGGAGTGGACAAAAGGGAGGGATGCATCGGGAGCGACGAGGCAAACGCTGGTTCTGTGGCTGGCGGGTCGAGGTCGATCAACGGCGGGGTTCGCTCACACACGGTCACAACTCCGGCGAACCCCGCCGCGCCCCTCATCCGAGGGACAAAACTCGATCGGTCACCGGACGGTGGCGCTGATCGTGCCATCGGCCGCGCGAGGCGCGGAGAGGTCGACCTTGCCGTCGGCCTTCACGCGGAGGAACCCGTTGCCACCTGCGGGCGCGGCCACGGTGAGCTTGCGCGTGGCCGGGTCAAAGGTGCCGGGCACGCTCTTGAACTGCCCTTCCACGGTGGCCGCGGTCTGCGGGACGATGGTGATCGTCGGATCGTTGGGCGATCCGGGCAGCGGCGAGGTCAGGTAGGGGAAGCGGTTGAGGAAACCGCGCGCGTCGACCGGGGCGCCGTCGGTGAGCGGTGCGTCACCGACCGGTGCGACGTCCGGTTTGAGCAGCTTGCCCATGACGACCCGCAAGGCGATGTCCACCACGTCGTCACCGGGGCGGCGACCGTTGGGGAAGCCGGCAAGATCGGCCTTCGAGGCGGTGAGGACACCTTTCTCGAAGCCGGCGATGACACCGAGATTGTTCTGTTGCGCGAGCGGCGTGGCGGGGATGGCGGTGTTGAGCCGCTGCATCTCGCCGAAGCCGAACTTGTTCAGGCCGTCCACCCCGGTGACGAACGTCGCGATGAGGTCGTTGCGAGGGAAAGCCGTCGGCGCGGGAACCTTGAAAAGCAGCTCAAGCAGCGCGGGCAGGGTGGGATGCGTGACGTAGCCGGCGAACTGGCCGTCGTCCTTGGGCTCGGAGGCGTTGAAGGCGTCCTTGTCCTTCAGGCCGATCACCAACTCGTTCACCAACGGCATCGATAGCCGCGACACTTGTCGGACCTGGTCCGGCGCGCCCCCGGTGCCCTTGGTCACGGTGCTGGCGGTGGTCCATGCACCGATGACCGTGCCGCCGTTGCCGCCGGCGAGCAGGTAGTCCTTGGGCAGTTCGAGGCAGAGCGCGGTGACGTTCTTGTCGGCGAGCGAGTCCTTCGCGCCGTCCACGGGGCCGAGCGGGTTGAGGTTCACGAGATCGAACGTCTCGCCGAGGTTCACGACGAACGGGTCCTTGCGCTGGCCGACGAAGACCTTGCCCTTCTTGGAGGTGCCGGGCAGCGCGATCTCGTAGAGGTACTGGTCCGCGTAGGCGTCATAGGCCGGGAAGGTCTTGTTGCCGACGTTGTCCTGCGGCTTGGTGAATCGCGCGGTGCCGTCCTTGGGGTTCAGGATCGGGGTCGCGACGCCGGAGCGGCGCGGACCTTTGATCACGTCCAAGGTGTAGGTCTGGTCGACGTTCAGCGCGCCGTTGTTCCCGGCGGTGACCGCACCGGCGGCGAGCAAGGGGATGGCGTTGGTGCGCTTGCTGTCGCCGGTGCCGATGACCAGGGAGATGTCCCGCGAGACGCTGGAGAAGCGGAACTGGAAGGTGAGGTCCTCGATGCCGTCGCCCGAGTTGTCGACATGGATCTCGTAGAGCCCGTCGGGATCGAGTTGGAAGTAGTTCGGCCCGCCGTAGGAATCCTGCAACGGCAGGTAGTCGGCGACGAAAGTGACGTAGTCGGCCCGGCCCGGCTCGTAGCTGCCGAACATGTAGAAGTCCGCGGCGTCGAGCTTGGGTTGCTTGGTGATGAGGGGAGCTTCGCGGTGGCTGGAGGCCGACGCGACGGTGGTGAGGAGCGCACCGGCCAAGAGGGCGGGCACCGTTTTCTTCGGTCGTTTGTTCATAGGTTGGGTCAAGCGGTTCTCACTTGCATCGAGTGGAATATCGGATGGGCGGTACATCCGCTAGACCGGTAATCACCCCATGCGGTGAGCGTATGAGCACGTTCGTAGGGAGAACGAACGGGCCGCTCGCGTGGATGCATCGGCCGTGGATTATCTTCGGCCGCCACCGGCGACCGATGAATCGGCTGGCGTCGCGACGGCGGATCGGCACCCTTCCGGCACAAGAAATCTTGCCCGTCATGCATCCGTCACCCTGCCACGATCGTTCCTCATCGTATGGACGTTCTCAGCCTGCCCGCGTGGATCGACGCTTGGTGGGCCGGACCGCCGGCACGGGAGCCGCGGGCTCCGGCCCGCGCTAAGACCATGGCCGTCCCGGAACCGCAACGTGCCGACGCCGAGGTCTTCGCACTCGTGCGCCAAGGCGACGCCGCGGCGTTCGCCGAGTTCTACGACCGGCATTCGACGCTGCTCTTCGGCGTGGCGCTGCGGATCCTGGGCGACGCGCACGAGGCGGAGGACGTTCTCCAGGAAGCGGCCGTTCAACTCTGGGAGCGCGCGCCGCTGCACGACCCTTCCCTCGGCAAACCGGTCAGCTGGGCGGTCGCGCTCACGCGCAACAAGGCCATCGACCGGCTCCGGTCCGCGCGCCGCCGTTCGGCGTTGAACGATGCCGCCGGCACCGAGGCCGGCTTCGGTGAAGACACAGAGCTAGCCGCACCGCGGGCCGCGATGACCAGCGAGACGACCGGCTTCGTCCGGACGGCGCTGACCTCGCTGCCCGCGGACCAGCGCGCCGCGATCGAGTTGGCGTACTTCGGTGGACTGACGCAGGCGGAGATCGCGGACAAGCTCCACGTGCCGCTCGGCACGGTGAAGGCGAGGATTAGGCGCGGCATGATCGCGTTGAGAGATGTCTTGGAAGGGAACCTATGAGATGCACCGAACTCCAAGACCTCGCGTCGGCCCACGCCGTCGGGGCATCGACCGCAACGGAAGCCGCGCGCATCGAGGCGCTCGCCGCCGATGACGCGGATCTCCGCGCCGAACTGGCATCCTTCCGGGATGCCGCGGCCGCCGTTGCCATCGGTCAGCCCGCGACGTCGTCCCCGAGCGCGGCGGTCCGCGCGGCGGTGCTCGCGCAGGTCGCGTGCACGCCGCAAGGCCGGCCCGCCGGCACCGGCGAAGGATTCCTCTTCCGCTTCCGCGACGAAGGCGGATGGCAGACCACGCCCATGCCCGGCCTCCGCATCCGGCTCCTCTCCACCAGCAACGACCTCGGCCACCGGACGATCCTGGTGGACCTGGCTCCGGGGGCCTCCTTCCCGGCGCACGATCACGGCGGTTCCGAGGACCTGATGGTCCTGTCCGGCGACCTGGTCACCGAAGGTCGCACGCTCCGAGCGGGAGATTTCCTCCACGCCGGACCCGGCACGCACCATTCGGCCCTCGTGTCGCCCAACGGTTGCGTCGCCTTGATCGTCGAGCCGATCCCCGCGCAAGCACCGGCGGTCCGGTATGCGATGCCGGCTTGACCGCCATCCGCCACCCCCGCTCGCTGTCCGCAAGCCGATGTGTCAGACCTCGAAGAGGGTGATCTCGGGGCGGCAGTTGAATCGCACGTCGATGTGGATGGTGCCGATGCCGGGGTTCACGTAGAGCGGGCCGACCGGTGCGTCGTAGAGCCCCATCTCGTAGCGTCCCGTGTTGTGCGGGGTGATCAACGCGCCGCCGAACGGAAGCCTTACCTGTCCGCCGTGGGTATGACCGGCGATGGCCAGATCACAACGCAGGCTTCCGAGCCGGTCCGCCCATTCCGGATAGTGGACCATCAACAGGTTGAATCTCGACGGATCGGTCGCGACCTGTGCGGGAAGGCGGTCGACGCCGATCAGGTTCACGGCGCCGCCGCGGATGAGGATCTGCTGGTTCTGCAGCCAAGCCCCGCCGGTCGCGGCGAACGCGGTCCGGATCGGCCCGAAATCGGCGCGGCTCCAGTGGTCGTGGTTACCCGGGATGCCGTAGAGCGGTGCGCGGATGCCGCCCAGGATCTCCAATGCCGGCGCGACGAACCCGGCCTCCTCGATCAGGTCGCCGGTGAAACACACGAAGTCCGGGGCCAAGGCGTCGACCTGGGCGACGACTTCGCGGAGGTAGGCCGCGTCGCCCCGGTAGTGGATGTCGGTGATCTGCGCGAACCGGTGGCGGACCGGACCGGTTCCAAGACGGACCTTCCGGACCTTGAGCCATCGCGGCTCCAAGGCGACCACCGAGCCGACGCAACCCGCGGAAGCGGTCCAAAGTGCGCGGCGGAAGAACTGGCGTCGGGTCAGATTCATCGATCTACCCTGCTGTGACCACGCACGACCCCGATCGCTCGATCAAAGACCGCGATCAGGCACGCCCCCCTAGCGGAAACCCTCGTTCACATCCCGGGAGCGTTCATCTTCTCGCCGTCCATCTGGTAGATGCCGACGAGATAGCCGTTCTCGCGGATAGCCCCGACCTTGAGCGTGCCGCTGAGCGTCACCGCTTGGTCCATCACCGGTTTCACGCCTTTGCTGGTCATCTTCACCGAGACCCACTCGTTGATCTTCGGCACCGCGCCGTAGCAGCACATCGACTGGTCGCGCATGATCAGAAGCTCGGTGACGAGCCCGCCCTCGACCTTGAGCGGCAGCATGAACCCCTTCAGCGACACACGCTTGCCGTTGTAGGCCTTCACGGCCGCAGGGATCTGCTGGTCGGGATCCTTGAGGACGGCCGCCGGCGCGTTGGTGACGACATCGTCGGGCACCTCGTACTTGAAGGTGCTCAGCTTGTCGAAGCCGACCACGGCGAACTCGCCGTCGGTCTCCGCGGCCTTGGGAGCGACGGAAGGCTTGGAAGCCGCCGTGCCCGGAGCGAGGGGCTGGATCGGCGCGCCGCGCGGAGCCTTCTCGGCGGCCGTCGCGGTGCCGGTCAGGAGGGCGCACACGGTCGCCGACATGGCCGCCGCGGCGATGAGAGCGGAGGTTTTCGCGAGGAGGGTCGTGCGGATCTTCATTCGTTGCCTTTGGGGAAGTTGAAGCGGACGTCCTTGAACGTGGTCCCGCGGACGGTGATCTGCGACAGCACGGCGTCGAAGACCGGAGCGGTCTTGAGCCAACCGGCGGACGCCTCGAACTGCGAGGTGTCGCCCGGCTTCTCGCCGGTGGCCGCGTTGGCGACGGGCTGGAACACGAGCGTCTCCGCTTTGCCCGCGATGGTCGTCGCCAGCGTGAACGAAGCCAACGGCACGCGGACGAAGTTCTCGGCATGGGCGTCCAGCACGTAGACGGTGAGCCGTCCGGCGGACGCGTCGCGGACGAACTCCAGGTTGCCCTGATGCTCGCCCAGTTCGACCATCGTTCCGCCGTATTTGGGCTGATGGCTATGGCCGTGGCTCGGACCCGCGGCGTGGTCGTTCTTGGGTTCTCCACCGCAGCCGGCCAACAGGACCGCCATGGCGGCGGCGAGAGCGGAGGTGACGGGGCGAAGACCGGTGTTCATGCGTGGGTTGGACGTAGCAGATTCGTCCGAGGATTCAATGGTCCCGGCTCAAGATTCCGGCGAGAGCCCCTCGGCCACGTTGGTGCCGTAGGCCTTGATCGCCGGCACGATGCCCGCCGCCGCGCTGAGAGAGACCATCGCCGCCGGCGCCCAGAGCAGCACGGCATCCCAAGCGAACGGATCGAGCACCACGCCGGTCTGCGCGCGGATCACCGCGGCCACGACGGCGACGACCGAGAAATAGAAGACGTAGCTGACGGCCATCCCGAGCACGGCGATCGCGGCGGCCTCCAGCACGATGGCGCCGAAGACCGTGGACCGCCGGGCGCCGAGCGCGCGCAGGATGGCGAGGTCGCGGCGGCGGGCGCTCATCGAGTTGTAGATGCTCGCGAGCACGGATCCGGTGGCGACGAGCGCGACCAACCACGCGACGAGCGTCAGGACCTGGTCGAACCAGCCGAAGCGGTCGAAGAGATACGCCACCTGCTCGGCGATGGGCCAAGCGAAGGTGAGCCGGTTCCCCTGCCGGTTGTAGAGCAGCTCCAGTGTCTTGCCCGCGATCGGCGAACGCAGCTTCACCAGCACGGCGCTGACGTCCGCGGCCGTGGTCGGGTCGTGGCCGCTCATGTTCTGGAGGCCGGCGAGGGGGATCCAGACCACGCGGTCCGCGGGCGTGTTCGACGGTTCGAGGATGCCGACGACGACGTAGGTCTCCTGGTGCTGGGCGTTCGGGTCGAAATTCAGCCCGTGGTAGGGATGGAACTCGTCGCCGAGCTTCAGGCCGAGGCGTTGGGCGGCGAAGCTGCCGAGCAACGCTTCTCGGTAGCCGTCCTCGAAACACCTTCCGCCCGCCACCACCGCGAACTTCTTGCCCGGCGCATATTCGGACTGCGTGAAGTAGTTCGTCGTCGTGCCCACCAGCCGGTATCCGCGATAGTTGTCGCCCACGGCCAACGGCACGGCGAGCGAGACGGCGCGGTTCGACCCGATGTCGAGGTAATCGGCCCACGGCACGTTCCCGGGAGACGCCTCCAGGTGGAAGACCGCGTTGAGGACGAGCTGGAGCTTCGATCCGCGCGCGCCGAGCACCGCGTCCCAACCGCCGGTCTGCCCGGTGAAGGTGTCGTGCGCCTGGCGCTTCACCGCCCAGACGGACATGAGCAGCCCGCCGGCGAGCGCGATCGCCAGCGCGGTGACGATGGTCGAGAGCAGATGCTGCCGCAGGCTGCGGCGGACGAGGAGCCAGAGGGTCATGCCGACGGGGAACGGAGAACGGTGGACGGGGAACGGGAAGCCTCGTTGATCTCGGCGAGCGAGGCGTGCCGGTCGAAGCTCGCGAGGACGCCGGGGTCATGGCTGACGAGCAGCAGCGCCGCGCCGTCCTCGGCGCACGCGCCGCGGACCAGGGCGAGCGCCTCGCGGGCGTTCGCGGCGTCGAGGTTGCCGGTCGGCTCGTCGGCGAGCACGAGCTTGGGGCGGTTCGCGAGGGCGCGGGCCACGGCGATGCGCTGCTGCTGCCCGGTGGAGAGCTGCCGAGGGAAATGGTCGAGCCGGTCGCCGAGCCCGACCCGGCGGAGCAGCGCCTCGGCGCGGGAACGGTCGGCACCGGGACCGAACGACATGCCGAGCAGCACGTTCTCCAGCGCGGTGAAGCCCTGGAGCAGGTTGAAGGTCTGGAAGATGTAGCCGATCGATGTCGCGCGGAGCCGGTCGCGGGCCGGTTCGGCGAGCGCGGACATCTCCACGCCGTCGAGCACGAGCTTGCCGGAGTCCGGCGCGAGGATCCCGGCGATGAGGTGGAGGAAGGTCGTCTTGCCCGTTCCGCTCGGGCCGCTGAGCGCGACCTGGGCGCGCGCCTCCAGCTCGAACCGCGGGATCCGGACGACCTCGTGGGCCGTGCCGTCCGGGGCGGTGAAGGCCTTCCTCAGGTCGGTGATCTCGAGCAGCGGCATCGTGTGCCCTGTAGCGTGACGGCGCCGGGGCGCGAGTCAAACGACCGTTTCGTCGCCCATCGAAGCATGTCCGGGGCTGTTCCATTCTTCGGACCGTGACTCCAAACATCAGCGGTCCGTCCCTCGACCCAACGTTGCCGCACCTATGCTCCACAGTGCCCACACGGTCCCGCATCTGGAAAACAATCACCGGTCCGTCGACAGATCGCCCCCTCGCCCCTGCCCAAGGCCCTTGGCTCCGCCACGAACCCCGGGAGTGTCGGCGAAATAAGCCCCTGTAAGTGATCCGATGTCCGTACCCCGCAAGGAAACCAAGTGCCGCGGCCCGCTTTCGCGGCGGAGCTTCTTGGAGATCGGATCGCTGGCGGCTTGTGGTGTCGGGCTGAGCGATCTGTTGCGATTGAGGGCGGTGGGCGGTGGGCCCGGCCCGTCGGATGCGGACACGGCGGTGATCCTCGTGTGGCTCCCGGGCGGCCCGCCGCACATGGAGACGTACGACATGAAGCCCGATGCTCCGTCGGAGTATCGCGGCATCTTCAATCCCATCCGCACGAACGTACGAGGCATCGAAGTGTGCGAGTTGCTGCCGTGGCAGGCCAAGTGCGCCGACAAGTACACGCTCATCCGCTCCGTATCCCACGAGTTCTCCGACCACGGCGGCGGCCACAAACGGTTCCTCACCGGCTACAAGCCGAAGTCGCCGGTCGATACGGTGAACGATTATCCCATGGTGGGCTCGGTCGTCTCCAAGCTGCGCGAGCAGGTGAAGACCGGCGTGCCCAACTACGTCGCGGCCACCGACGACGGACGCCAGGGAGCGGATGTGTTCGCGTTCGGCGGCGCCTATCTGGGCAGCGCCACCACGCCGTTCTTCGTCGCCGGCGATCCGAGTTCCCCTTCGTTCAAGGTGCAGAGCCTCGGCCTCACGCCCGACATGGCCGAACGGCTCGACGACCGCGCCCACCTGCTGGCCGGTCTGGACCGCCTGCGCCGCGACGTGGACAAGAGCGGTCTCATGGACACCATGGACCAGTTCAACCGGCAGGCGTTGGACCTGCTCATGTCCGACAAGGCCCGCGCCGCCTTCGATCTTTCCCGGGAGCCCGCGAAACTGCGCGAGCGCTACGGCAACCACGCCTTCGGACAGCGAGCCATCATGGCGCGGCGATTGGTGGAGGCGGGCACGGGCTTCGTGACGTTGGTGATGGAGAATCCGGGCGGCACCATGCCCCGATACGGCACCTATAACTGGGATTCCCATGCGGTGAACTGCCACCTCTTCGACGACGCCCGATGGCGTTTCCCCTATTACGACCAAGCGGTCACCGCCCTCGTGGAGGACCTCTATGCGCGGGGCCTGGACAAGAAGGTGTTGCTGGTCGTCACCGGCGAATTTGGTCGCACCCCGCGGTTGAGCACGACCGTCGGCTCGCAGACGGGGGTGACGCAGCCGGGCCGGGACCATTGGCCCGGCTCGATGTCGATGCTGGTGAGCGGTGGCGGGATGCGCACGGGCCAGATCATCGGCGCCACGGACGCCCGGGGAGAGGCCCCCATCGAACGCGCCTTGGCTCCCGAGGACCTATGGGCGACGGTGTATCGCCATCTGGGCATCGACCACACCCAGAGTTTTCTGGACCGCTCCGGCCGGCCGCTTCCCATCCTCCCCGGTGGCGAGCCCATCGCGGAGCTGCTGCCGTCTTGATCGAGGAACCGGTTCCCTTGGCGCTTGGCCGATCAGAGCGAAGCGGCTTTTTCCAGGGCGCTCAGAGGCAATGCGTCGGAACATCCGGGGTCGGCGGTGACCGGATTCATCTCCGCGATCCCTGGGAAACCGTCTGCTATCGGTCGCCGTCGGCCGAGGCGAAGGGCCTGTCGACGGACAGGCAATCTTGGGCCGTCCGGAGGGATAGATTCCGCGGGTCTCCAAGCCGATATCGGGGCGGCATGAGGGCCATCGGGGCTATCCGAGGGGCAGCCCGCAGTGGGGACACTTCATGCGCACACTGAAAGACTTCATCTGGACCCTCTGCCCGCAGTGACCACAGGGATGTCCTTTGCGCTGCGCCATCCAGACCATCTCTTCGACGAGATATGCGACACCGAGCGACAGGACGATCGCCAGTCCCGCATAGAACTGGAACGACTTTTCGCGGTCCGGGAGATCCACTTCTTTCAGAAAAATCCCCGCGAGGATGGCGAGCGGCCAGAAGAACGCGTGTTTCCATTTGCGATAATGTGTCCACATAGCCGGTTGAGATGCGCGTCGACGCTTGAGTCGGCGCCGGGTCCGACTCCCCGCTCAGGGTCCGACCGCTGGCGGCGAGCCCGATTTGTCCGCCAACCTCGAACTCTGGATAAGCCGCGCAGCGGCCCAGCGGCTGTGACGTCGTAGGTCAAACAACACGGGGGCGCCACACCTTATTGTCCCGACCGTGAAATCTTCACGAGACAATGCGCTGTGCGGTTCCGGTCGGCAAGATCAGGACGCTTCATATCCATCGGCGCACCTTGGACCGGTAGGCTGCGAACTCCTGCCCGAACATGGACGCGAGCGCCCTCTCTTCCGGAACGATCTGGAAATAGTTCAGGTAGATGACGAAACCGGGCAGGAAAGCGAAGGACATCAGGTTGGCCAGGTAGGTCGCCCAACAAAGCAGCGTCAGCAGCATGCCCAGATACATCGGGTTGCGGGTCCATCGATAGATTCCTGAAACCACCAAAGCGGACGACTTTTCGGGGCTCAGCGGGTTCAGCGTGGTCCGCGCCCGGCGAAATGCGGACGCTCCCGACGCCGCGACGCCGATTCCCGCCACGAAGAACAAAAATGCGATGACGTTCCTGTACGGCAGGACGAACCCGAACGTGGGTGCCATCCTCGCAGCAAACCAACCCGATCCGGCCGCAATAAGAGTCACGACGAGGGGCGGGACCTTGAGTTCGAGAAACCGCATTTGTGTGGCCAAAGACGAAGAGCAACGGAGTTGCTGTCAACTCGTATCCAGGATGGCGAGGGAGCCTCAATTCCATGCCCGGTCTCCGCGATCGGCCGCTAGCAGCCCCCACTGCGGTGCTGGATCGGAGGGTTCCACTCCGAGGCGACGCGGAACGTGGGAGGAGGCGAACAACCTGCCAACGGCAGGTTTCCAGAACGGCAGACGTCTGGCTGATGGGCTCGGCCCCGATCGGAGGTTCAATCCCCTTGCTTCAACATCGCGGTCGCGACGGCGGTGCCGAATAGCGCCCCGAGAGCCATCCCGGCCAAAGCCCCCAAGGC
>JANNAJ010000674.1:0-6945 GCA_031384285.1 Verrucomicrobiota bacterium | reverse complement strand
GCGCCGCCGCTTCGCGAGCATCAACGACGTGAAGATTGCCGAGGCTGAAAGAAAACTCCGGTGGGATCGCCTCGTTCCCACCACTTGAACACCCAACATTCCAATCACAACCAAATCTATGAAGACCAACATTCCCGTCTCCGCCCCCGACCTCACCGAACGCCCGCCCCGCAGCCCGCGTGTCCGCCTCGGCGGTTATGCCATGCTCCCGCGGGTGCTCGACAAAGCCCGCGCGTCCCTCATCGGCAAAGCTGGCGACTACAAATACGGCAACCCGATGGACCAGCACTTCTTCGGCTTCACCGGCCTCGCCCAAGGAGCGCTGCTCGAAGAGGTGAAGACCGGAGCGAGCGATTGGGACCTTCTTTTGTGGGTGAACTCCCACGCGAATCCGAAGCGCGCACCGCACGAAATCCGCACGTGGTCCGCCTGGCTTGAGACCATGCCCATCGGCGATGCCGAGGATCTCGAATGGTTCGGTGCGCAGGTGAAGCGCCTCAACCCAGTGCGGACAGACCTCCACACGATCATGGACTATCTCGATGCAGACGATCACGTCAGCTTCGGCGGTCAGGCTTGAGGCGCCACGAACCCTCAACCCAATCACGTCATGGCTCTCAAATTCCTCACCACCACCATCACGCCTTCCGCGCAGGCAGCGCAGGCGCATTATTACGGCAGCGCGCGGAAACTGCCGCCTGCGCCTGAGCGCGATCTCCTCACGACGGAAGAAACGGACTTCCTCGCCGCACGCGATAGTTTCTACATGGCCACCGTCACTGAGAATGGCTGGCCCTACGTGCAACACCGCGGCGGCCCGCCCGGCTTCCTGAAGATCCTCGGGCCCAACCAGCTCGGCTTCGCCGACTTCAGCGGCAATCGTCAGATGATCTCCACCGGCAACCTCGCCGTCAGCGACCGTGTCGCGCTGTTCTTCATGGACTACCCGCGCAAGGAACGACTGAAACTGCTCGGTCACGTCCGCGTCCTGGACGCCCGTGGACATCCGCGTCTGGCCGACCAGATCTCCCCCGCTCCCGCCTTGCGCGGCAGCGTCGAGCGACTGTTCCTCATCGATGTGATCGCGTTCGATTGGAACTGCCCTAAACACATCACGCCGCGTTTCACCGAAGCCGAGGTGGAAGCGGCCGTGGTTCCGTTGAAACAGCGCATCGCCGAACTGGAAGCCAGACTGGCCTCAAGATAGCAAAAAGGCCGCTCCGGTTTCCCGGAGCGGCCTTGATGATGCGGAAGACGCGTTACTACTTCGCCTTCGCCTTCGGCGCGGCGGCCTTCGCGGCCTTGCGCTTCTCCTCGATCGCGGCCTGGGCGGCGGCCAGGCGGGCGACGGGCACGCGGTACGGCGAGCAGCTCACGTAGCTGAGGCCGATCTTGTGGCAGAACTTCACGGAATCAGGCTCGCCGCCGTGCTCGCCGCAGATGCCGAGCTTGATGTCGGGACGCGTCTTGCGGCCCTTCTCGATGGCGATCTGCATCAACTGGCCGACGCCGGTCTGGTCGATGGTCGCGAACGGGTTCTTCTTCACGATCTCGAGCTCGGCGTAACCGGGCAGGAAGCTGCCGGAGTCGTCGCGCGACATGCCCAGCGCGGTCTGCGTGAGGTCGTTGGTGCCGAAGCTGAAGAACTCGGCGGTGTGGGCGATCTCGTCGGCCGTGAGCGCGCCGCGGGGAACCTCGATCATCGTGCCCACGCTGTAGGCGATCTTGGTCTTCTTCTCCTTCTGGACGAGCGCGGCGACCTCGTGGACGACGGCGACCTGGAGGTCGAGCTCCTTCTTGAACCCGACGAGCGGGATCATGATCTCGGGCTTCGCTTTGAAGCCCTTCTTGTTCGCATCGGCAGCGGCCTCGAAGACGGCGCGCGCCTGCATTGCGGTGATCTCCGGGAACTTGATGCCGAGGCGGCAGCCGCGGAAACCGAGCATGGGGTTGAACTCATGCAGCTCGTGCACGCGGTGCATGATCTTCTCCACGGGCACGCCGAGCTTCCGGGCGAGGTCCATCTGCGCCTCCTTGGAGTTCGGGAGGAACTCGTGCAACGGCGGGTCGAGGAACCGGATGGTGGCGGGATAGCCCTTCAGCTCCTTGAAGATGCCGAAGAAGTCCTCGCGCTGGTACGGGAGGAGCTTGGCGAGCGCGGCCTGACGGGCCTCGAGTGAATCCGCGAGGATCATCTCGCGCATGGCGTCGATGCGGTCGCCCTCGAAGAACATGTGCTCGGTGCGGGTGAGGCCGATGCCGACGGCGCCGAACGCGAGGGCGTTGGCGGTCTGCTCGGGGTTGTCCGCGTTGGTGCGGACCTGCATGCGGGTGGCCTGCGCGCACCACTTCATGAGCTGGGCGTAGTTCTTGAACTTCTCGGTCGCCTGGGCGGCTTTGTCGCCGTTGATGAGGCCGGAGACGATCTCGGACGGCGCGGTCTTGATCTGGCCGCCGTAGACGAGGCCGGAGGTGCCGTCGATGGAGAGGAAGTCGCCTTCCTTGAACGTCTGGCCGTCGACCGTGACGGTCTTCTTGTCGTAGTCGACCTGGAGCGCCGCGGCGCCGCAGACGCAGACCTTGCCCATCTGGCGGGCGACGAGCGCCGCGTGGGAGGAGACGCCGCCGCGGGCGGTCAGGATGCCTTCCGCCGCGATCATGCCGCGCAGGTCCTCGGGCGAGGTCTCGACGCGCACGAGCAGGACCTTCTCGCCCTTGTCGGCCGCCTGGACGGCGCGATCGGCGTTGAAGTAGATCTTGCCGGTGGCGGCGCCGGGGCCGGCCGGGAGACCGGTGGCGATGGCCTTGGCCTTCTTGACCTCGGCGAGGTCGAAGATGGGCGCGAGCAGCTGCTCGAGCTGGTCGGCCGGGTTGCGCAGCACGGCGGTCTCCCAGTCGATGAGCTTCTCCTTGACCATGTCGGCCGCGAACTTGAGCGCCGCCATGGCGGTGCGCTTGCCGTTGCGCGTCTGGAGCATGAACAGCTTGCCGTCCTGCACCGTGAATTCGATGTCCTGGACGTCCTTGAAGTGCTTCTCGAGCGTCTTGCGGACCTCCATCAGCTCGGCGTAGCTCTTCGGCATCTGCGCCTTGAGCTTGAGCACGGGCTCCGGGGTGCGGACGCCGGCGACGACGTCCTCGCCCTGGGCGTTGATGAGGAACTCGCCGTAGAACTCGTTGACACCGTTGGCCGGGTTGCGGGTGAAGGCCACGCCGGACCCGGAGGTCTCGCCCGTGTTGCCGAACACCATCGCCTGGACGTTGACGGCCGTCCCCCACTCGGTGGGGATGTTGTACTTGGCGCGGTAGACCTTGGCGCGGTCGTTCATCCAGGAGCCGAACACGGCACCGGCGGCGCCGCGGAGCTGGTCCCACGGGTCGTTGGGGAACGCCTTGTTGGTCCGCGCCTTGACGAGGGCCTTGAAGCGCTTGACGAGCTCCTGCTGGTCGGCCGCGGTCAGGTCGGAATCGACGATGTCGCGGTGGTAGGTCTCGTGCTTGAAGGTGTGGATCGTGTGCTCGAACGGGTCGTGGTCCTCGCCCTCGCGCTTCTGCACGCCCATCACGACGTCGCCGTACATCTGGATGAACCGGCGGTAGCAATCCCACGCGAACCGCTCGTTGCCGGTCGCCTTGACCAGCGCGACCACGGACTGGTCGTTGAGGCCGAGGTTGAGGATGGTGTCCATCATGCCCGGCATGGAATCACGCGCGCCGGAGCGGACGGCGACGAGCAGCGGCATGCCAGCGGTGGCACCGAACTTAGTGCCCATGATCTTCTCCATGTTGGAGACACCGGCCTCCATCTGGGCCTGCAGCACCTGAGGATAGGTGCGCTTGTTGGCGTAGAAATAGGTGCAGACCTCGGTGGTGATCGTGAACCCCGGGGGCACCGGCAGGCCGATGCGGGTCATCTCGGCGAGGTTCGCGCCCTTGCCGCCGAGGAGGGCCTTCATGCTGCCGTCGCCGTCAGCCTTTTTGTTGCCCCAAGTGTAGACGTATTTCGTGGTCTTAGCCATGTGTCGTGTTTGCGTGATGCTGTTGCGTGGATCTGGCGTTTTGCGCCGGAAAACTGGACCGCGACCCTACCAATCGGCGGCGGACCGTCAACGGGTAGAAATCGCTGCGCAAGACCGGCACCGATAAGTTTCCGGTTCTCCCCTGTCCCCGTTTTCGCCAGCCTGCCCCCGTGACCATGCTGGAAGACGCCGAGATACGCGCCGCGGTGCGAGCCGCGCTCGCGGAGGACGTGGGCCCGGGCGACGTGACAACGCTCGCCTGCATCCCGCCGGATTCCCGCTCGACCGCGCTCATGAACGCCCGCCGCCGGTTGGTGCTCGCCGGGGTCGCTTTCGCCGAGGCCGCCTTTCGCGACCTCTCGCCCGGCCTCTCGGTGGAGCGACTCCGCGCGGACGGCGACACCGTCCCCGAGGGCGCACCGGTCCTCCGCGTCTCCGGGCCGACGCGCGCGCTGCTGACCGGCGAACGGGTGGCGCTCAATTTCGTCCAGCGCCTCTCCGGCGTCGCGACGCTGACGGCACAGTTCGTCGATGCGCTCCGCGGTTCCAAGGCGAAGCTGCTCGACACGCGGAAGACCACGCCGGGCTGGCGGCGCTTCGAGAAGCACGCGGTCGCCTGCGGCGGCGGGACCAACCACCGGGTCGGGCTCTTCGACCTCGTCCTCATCAAGGACAACCACCTCGCGGCGCTCGCCGATGAGAAGCCGAACGCCATCGCCGCCGCGGTCGCGCGGGCACGTCGCCTCTATCCCTCGCTCAAGGTCGAGGTCGAGGCCGACACGCTCGCGCAGGTCGCCATGGCCGCGGACGCCGGCGCCGACATCATCCTCCTCGACAACATGACGCCGATCCAGCTCCTCGAAGCCGTCGAGCTCGTCGCCGGCCGCGCCAAGACCGAGGCCAGCGGCGGGGTCACGCTCGACACCATCGGCGCGATCGGCGCGACCGGGGTCGATTTCATCTCCGTCGGTGCCGTCACGCACTCCGCGAACGCGGTGGACCTGGGATTGGATTTCGTATGAACCGACACGGCGCCGATGCTCCCTCGGCGGAGCCGCGACGGGGCCGCGTCCCGCCGACACCGGACGCCGTCGTCGCCACCCCGCCGCCGCTCCGGCCCACGCGCTCGCCCGCACCCAAGGTCCCGGAGCCGTCCAGCCCGGACAGCCGGATCCTCTCCGCGATGCGGGACGCCGGGGCGACCGGCGTCTCCGGCGCCGAGCTCGCGAAGCAGCTCAAGGTGAGCCGGGCCGCCGTCTGGGCCCGGATCGAGGACCTGCGCAAGGTCGGCTACGACATCGCCGCGAGCCCCCACCACGGCTACGTGCTCCGCGCGACGCCGGACCTGCTGCACGCCGACGACCTCCTGTCGCGGTTGGGCAGGGTGAAGACGATCGGCCGGGATATCCGCGTCTTCGGCGAGACCAGCTCGACCAACGACGTCGTCGAGAAACTCGCGCGCGACGGCGTGGCTGAAGGCATCGTCGTCTTCGCCGAGACGCAGACCAAGGGCCGCGGACGCCTCGGACGCCGCTGGGTATCGCCGCCCGGCAAAGGCCTTTGGTTCTCCGTGCTCCTCCGGCCGGACCTTCGTCCCCAGTCCGCCACGCAGCTCACGGTGATCTCCGCGGTGGCCGTCGCCCGCGCCATCGAGCGGCAGACCGGTCTCAGGCCCGAGATCAAGTGGCCGAACGACATCGTCTTCGGCCATCGCAAGTGCGCCGGCATCCTGCTCGAGCTCGGCGCCGAGCTGGACCACATCCGCCACGTCGTCCTCGGCATCGGTATCGACGTGAACGTGACCGAGGAAGAGCTGCCGGAGGAGGTCCGTCCCATCGCGACCTCGCTCCAGGCGGAGGCCGGGAAGCCGATCGACCGACCGGAGCTCGCCGCCGCCGTCATCCGCGAGCTCGATTCCGCTTACGCCCGGCTCAAGGCGGGCGATTTCCACGAGATCGGCGATGAATGGATGCGCCGCTGCACCACGCTCGGCAAACGCGTCCGCATCCGCGTCGGCGACCGCACCTTCTCCGGCACCGCGGAGGCGCTCGACGAAGAAGGCGCGCTGCTGGTGCGCAGCGAGCACGGCCGCCTCGAACGCATCGTCGGCGGCGACGTGGCGCTCGAGAAATGAGACCACCACGGCCGGCACCTCCGGCCGCCCCGCATGATCCTCCTCCTCGACATCGGCAACACCCACACGCACATCGGGCTCGGCAACGCGGCCAAGGTGACCCGCGCCCGCGACCTCAAGACGGCCGACGTCATCGCCGGGAACATCGGACCGGAACTGGTGCGGTTCGTCGGGCGCTCGCATCCGACCGGGGCCTGCTTCTGCTCGGTGGTGCCGGCGGCGACCGCGCCGGCGCAGGCCGCGATGGGCGCGGAGTTCGGCCTGACCGCGCTCCAGCTCACGTCGGACACCTTGCGGGGCGTCGGCATCCGTTATCCGAAGCCGCGCACCATCGGCCAGGACCGTCTCGCGAACGCGCTCGCGGCCCGGCACCACTTCGGCGACCCGGTCCTGGTGGTCGATTTCGGGACCGCGGTGACCTTCGACGTGGTGGATCGCGCCGGTGATTACATCGGCGGCATCATCGCGCCCGGGCTCGCCGCGATGACCGACTACCTGCATGAGAAGACCGCGCTGCTGCCGCGCATCCGCATCCGCGAACCACGGGCCGTCGTCGGCAAAGACACCGAGCAGGCGATGCTGGTCGGCGCGGTCCACGGTTATCGCGGTTTGGTGCGCGGGCTCATCGGGGAGCTGAAGCGCGACCTCCGCGCGCGCCGGCTCCCGGTCGTCGCCACCGGCGGCTACGCGAAACTGATCGCCCGCGGGTTGCCCGAGATCACCGCCGTCCGTCCGGATCTCACGCTCGAGGGCCTGCGGCTGCTCTGGCACGCGCACCACGGCTGAGAGCCT
>JANNAJ010000658.1:0-4298 GCA_031384285.1 Verrucomicrobiota bacterium | reverse complement strand
GATCTCCTGAAGGGGATCAACCTCTTCGGCCAGCGCCCGGCCGAGAAACAGGAGAAGGCGGCGAAGCCGCTGCTGAGATAAAGTGCTTCGACATAGCTGTGGCCAAGACGCTCACAACCTGTTCGACGTCACTCATCTGGCTTGGGGTGTTGATGACTTTCTACTTCATCTCGCTGCGAATCTACCCTGATTGGTCTTGGGTGTTTGTCGCGGTCTGGATGCTCGTGCCCTTCTATCTTCTCGTTCAAGCCATCCAAATCGCGCACGAAAAAATCGTCGTGGCAGTAGTTCTCTTAGCGGCGTTGTTCGTCGTTGGGTTTGGGTTCTGGGTATATTTCAATGCTACCCATGTCCATATTTCGACGCTGGATTTGTCGCCTATCTATGTGCCGCTTGTGCAGGCACTCGTTGCAACGGGTGTCTGGTTCGGTGTGCGTCGCTCGGGAAAAAATCGAACCACGATGGTCGTCTCGCATGACGCCTCCTGACGCCTTTGTTGGTTTGTCGTGGTTGTGATCCTCGCCCTCGAAACCTCCTGCGACGAGACCAGCGTCGCCGTCATCCGTGACGGGCGCGTGCTGGCGAACGTCGTCGCGTCGCAGATCCAGCTCCATTCCGAGTACGGCGGTGTGGTGCCGGAGCTCGCCACGCGGGAGCATCTCCGCAACCTGTTGCCCGTCGCCCGTGCAGCGCTCACGCAGGCCGGCGCGACGGTGTCGGAGGTCACCGCCGTCGCCGCCACGCGCGGGCCGGGTCTGCCGGCGGCGTTGATGGCCGGGTTCACCTCGGCGCAGGCGTTGGCGTTCGTGCTGGGGCGCCCGCTCTTTGGCATCCATCACCACGAGGCGCACCTTTACTCGCCTTGGATCGGCGGCGAACCGCCGGCGGCGCAGTTCGACCAGTTCGAACCCAACGTCTCGCTCATCGTCAGCGGCGGCCACACGCTGCTGGTCCACGTCCGCGGCGAGCTCGACCACATGGTGCTCGGCGGCACGCTCGACGACGCGGCCGGCGAGTGCTTCGACAAGACGGCGAAGCTGCTCGGTCTGCCCTATCCCGGCGGCCCGGTGCTCGACCGGTTGGCGGGGCAGGGGAACCCCGCGGCATTCGATTTCCCGCGGCCCATGATGGCGGACCCCGGCCACGACTTCAGCTTCAGCGGCCTGAAGACGAGCGTGCGCTATTTCTTGGAGAAGCGCCCGGGGCTCGCGGACGATCCTCAGGCGTTGCGCGACCTGTGCGCGAGCGTGCAGGCGGCCATCGTCGAGGTGCTCGCGGCGAAGACCGTGCGCGCGGCCAAGTTGCTCGGCGTCCGGTGCGTCACCGCGAGCGGCGGCGTCACGTGCAACTCGGCGTTGCGGCGCGAGCTGGAGTCGCGCTGTTCGAAGCGCGGCTTCGACCTCCGCCTCGCCGACCGTGCGCTCTGCACCGACAACGCGGCGATGGTCGGGATCCTCGCCGAGCGGAAGCTCCGGGCCGGTCATGCGCCGACCGTTTTCGACGAAGAGATCAAGCCCGGCTGGGCCCTGGCCGCCTGAGCCGGATCGTGCGCGGGGCTCTCCGTCTACCCGCCTTGGCGCAGCAACAGATCGATGTACGGAAGGTCCGATGGCGCGGTGACCTTGGGGTTCGGAGCGGTGCTGTCCACGAGTTCGACCGGTTGGCCGATCAGCTCGCAGGCGGCGGTGTCGTCGGTCACCTGCTTGCCGGCCGAACGGACGGCTTCCAACGCCCTCCGGATCACGTCGACCCGGAAGCATTGCGGGGTCTGCACGGCCCAGAGCCTTGAGCGGTCGAGATGCCGCGTGATCTGCGTCCCCCCGTCGGTCTCCTTGATGGTGTCGACCGCGCGTTGGGCGGCGACGGCGGCACCGCGGGCCCGGGCGGTCGCGAGACAACGCTCGATGAGCCCGGCGTCGGTGCAGGGGCGGGCGCCGTCCTGGATGGCGACGACCTCGGCGCGCGGGTCGAGGGCGACCAGGCCGTTCCACACGGAGTCCTGCCGCTCGGCGCCGCCCGGGACGAAACGGAACGGTTTGCGGAAGCCGTGCTGCGCCGCCAGTTCGCCGAACGCGTCCTGCATGCCTTCGCGGACGACCAGCACCAGCTCGTCGATGGTGGCGACCGAATCGAAACGCCGCCACGTGTGGACGATGACGGGCGCTCCGCCGACGTCGAGGAAGAGCTTGTCGATCCCGGGCCCCATGCGGGTGCCGCGTCCGGCGGCGACGATCACGGCGGAGGTCATCGGAAGGTGTCTGTCTCCAGGGTAGGGTGGCGGGAAGCGAGCACGAAAAAAGGCGCGGACAAAAGTCCGCGCCTGTCGGGAGCCGGGGACGGCCGGTTCACTTCTTCTTGTCGTCCTTCTTCTCTTCCTTCTTGTCCTCGGGCTTGGCGCCTTCGGGCGGTGCGTTCGCGTTGAGCTGCTTCAGCACGGCGTCGGAGATGTCGTTCTCGGTGCCGAGCAAGGTCGTGAACAGCACGATCGGCGTCTGGTTGGCGCTGGTCGCGGCGGTGTCGAGCACGATCTGGTACCCGGCGGCGCGCGACTTCTCCTCGACGACCCCGCGGATGTCGCGGAGCACGCTCTCGCGCATGCGGAGCTGTTGTTCGCCGAGGGATTGGCGCGACGTGTTGTCGAAGTTGCGGATGCCGTTCTCCTGCTCGCGGAGGTCGTTCGTCTTCTTCTCGACGTCCTTCTTGCGCTTGTCGCGCTCGTCGGCGGAGACGGCCTGGTCGTTGGCGGATTCGATGAGCTTCTTGAAGTCCTCGTTCGCCTTCTTGTAGTCCTCGATCAGGCCGAGCCGGGCCTTCTCGAAGTCCGCGGCGCGCTCCTTGAGCTGCACGTCGGCCTGTTTGGTGCGCCAGAAGCCGTCGAACACTTTCTTGAGGTCCACGACCGCGATCTTGGATTGGGCGTGGGCCGTTGAGGAGGCGATGAGGGCGCCGCAGACGAGCGCGAGGAGCTGGGTCAGGGTTCGTTTCATGTTCAGTTCAAAAACAGGGAGGGAAAATCTCAGAAATCGCGGGTGTAGCCAACGCCGAATTGGAAACGGCCTCCGCTGCCCGAGTACTTGTCGTGGGTGATGGGGATGCCGTAGTCGAGCCGGAGCGGTCCGATGGGCAGGTTGAGCCGGACGCCGAAGCCGAAATTGTCCGCATAGGCACCGGTGGTGGAGCCGTCGGCGTACTTGTACGGTTTGAAGCTGTAGGCGTCGGAGAAGACCATACCGGCATCATAGAACAGAGCGAAGCGGAGACGTTCAATGATGGGGATGCTGTATTCCGCGGAGCCGAACCAATAGCTCTTGCCGCCCAAAGGTTCCCCGGTCAGCTCGTCGACCGGGCCGATCTTGCGGTATTTGTAGCCGCGCAGGGAATAGAGGCCGCCCAGATAGTTCCGGTCGAACAACGGCACGCGGCCCTTGTTGCCGCGGTCGCCGTTGCCGTAGGCGTCCACGACGCCGACGCGGCCGGTGATCTCGAGCACGTGGCCTTCGAGGATGTCCTGCCAGATGCTCGACGGCGATGCGAGGCGCTGCGGCGTCCAGTACTGGGCGGCGCGGATCTCGAGCTTGTAGATGTCGACATCACCGCCGAGCGGACCGCCGGCGATCTCGGGCACGAACTCGAGGCGCTGGCCGCGGGTGGGGAGGAGCGCGCTGTTGCGCGTGTCGTAGGAGAAGGTCCATCCGAGGCGCGAGACGAGCCGGTCGCCTTCTTCCTGGAGCAGCTGCGGCTGCGGCCCGGCGGCGGTGTTCGTCGCGGCCGTGATGACCGGCGGGATGACCAGCGAGTTGGTGCTGTAGGTCGTCGTGGTGATGGTCGTCGGGTACTGCGCCTTGTACGCATCGGAGAACTTGATGCCGATGTTCTCCAGCGTGTAGTTGACGCCCGCCGCGAGGTTGAACGGCAGCTGCTTGGTCAGGCCGACGCGTCCGCCCGCCTGGGTCTGCTCGTAGTTGTCGGAAAGGTAGTTGAGCTGCCGGTAGTACAGCTCGGTGTCGAGGCGGAGCCTGCGTCCGAGGAACCACGGCTCGGTGAAGCCGATGATGTAGTCCTGGCGCCGCGAGCCGTACTGGGCGCGGATGCGGGCCTTCTGGCCGCCGCCGGTGAAGTAGGGAGGGTTGAAGAGGTCGAAGTTGCCCTGCGTGACCTCGACGAAGCCGACGACGCTGTCGACCGAGCTGAAGCCGGCGCCGACCGCGATGTTGCCGGTGTTCTTCTCCTCGACGCCGATGACGAGGTTCTTCCGGTTGTTGATCTGCGTCTCCTCGGGCTTGGTGTCGACCTTCTCG
>JANNAJ010000645.1:0-3858 GCA_031384285.1 Verrucomicrobiota bacterium | reverse complement strand
GACAGCGCCTCCGGCCTGTCCGTTCCGGGGCTTCCAGCCCCACGCCAGACAGGCGGTGCCACGGGCTGGAAGCCCGCAGTCAGACAGGCTGGAAGCCTGTCCTACCAATCTGGCCGGGACCACCGGGATGAGAAGGAGGGCATCCGACTCCCGTCTTCACCGCGATGGCCCGAGGCCGCTTGTGCGTGAGAACAAGACGGCGGCGACTCCGTGGAGCCTCCGCCGTCTTCGGTGTTCTTGCCGACATCGGAGCCCTCGGTCACCGGGCCCGGTCCGCGAGGCGGGGTCAGGCTTGGGTCTTCCGGCGGGCCTGCCAGATCAGCGCGGCGAGGCCGACGCCGGCCAACGCCCAGGTGGAGGGCTCGGGCACCGCGGTGACCGTGACGTTGTCGTAGAACGCGCCGGCGGGCAGCACGACCTTGCTCACGCCGTTCAGCGCCCCGCTATCGACCACATAGCCGGGGACCGTCTGGTCGGCGCGCACCGAGGCGATGAGGCGGTCGTTGGAGTCGTAAAAGCCCACGGTGAGGTCGGCGTCGCCGAACCTGTCGTTGTCCAGCGTGGCGCTGAACCGCGAGAAGCCCGAGCTGCCGGGGTAGAGCACGACCACGGGTTGGAACAGCGCGTTGAGCGCGTTGCCCCCGGAGGGCGTGATGCCGCGACCGAAGAGCCCGGGATTGTCCACCGTCACCGGGGGCGAGGAGAAGTCCACGCGCCACTTCTCGGTGCCGGGGACCTCGAGGCCCTCGGCGTTGGTGTCCGGCAAGAGGGTGCCGGCCTGGAACGTGATCCCGGCCTGGGACAAGCTGTTCGCGCTGCGGCCGGAAGCGACGCCGTCGAACGTGAACGTGGTCGCCCTCGCGGGGACCGCGACGGCCAGCCCCGCGAGGAGCAGCGCCATGGAGTGGGAGGTCTTCATATCGTCACGGGATGACCAGCATCTCACTTCGCGCCTCCGAGGACGGCCTGCATCGCCTTGAAGAAGACGTCCGTGTTGTCCTGCACGCCGGTGAAGGCGGCGGCGCCGCGGCCGGCGGCGGACAACGGGATGTCGGAGGCGGTGTGGACGCCCTGGTTGCCAGGGTTGTAGCCGATGACCTGGAAGCTGCCCACGACGTCGCGGACGGGGCGGTTGGTGTTCACGGCGCCGCTGTCGGTGAGGTTCACGCGAGGATACCCGGCGAGGGGGTTCTCACGGTCGAGCGGTTGCTGGGTGTCGTGGGCCGGGAACGGGTTGGTGCGCCAATCCTGGTAGGTGTCCACGCCGCCCGCGTAGCCGATCAGCATGCGGTAATCGATGTCGGTCGTGGTCGGGAAGCCGTCCGCGGCGAGGGTGTAGACCGGGAATCCGGCGGCGTCGTAGTTGCCGACGACGGTGTCGCGGAGCGCGGTGTAGTTCGTGGCCGAACCCGTGCCGGCGGCGATCTTCGCTTGCAGCGAGGCGTCGGTCACCAAGGAGGACCCGATGATGTTGATGCCGCCGCACTCGTGGTCGGCCGTGATGATGGCCAAGGTGTCGGGGTTCGCGTTGACGAACTGGCGGACCTTCTCGATCGCGTAGTCGAACTCGATGGCGTCCTGGATCCAGCGCTCGGTGTCCATGAGGTGCGCCTGCTTGTCGATCGACGCGGCCTCGATGAGGAGGACGAAGCCGTTGGGGTTGCGGCTGAGCACCTGCAGCGCCTTGTCGGTCATCTCGTCGAGCATCGGTTGGTCGGGGAAGCCGTAGTCGGCGACCACCGTCTGGCCGGTGGCGCTGCCCTGCGGGATGGCGCCGCGACGGCCGTCGATCTTGTCCTTGGCGACGTTCATGTTCGAGAACGAGAACAGGCCGAGGAGCTTGTCGGTGTCGGCGGGGAGGTTGTTCAACGCCGTGCGGTCCGACGCGTAGGCGAATCCGGCCTTGGTCTGGAACTCGCCGATGAGGTCGCGGTTCAGGTCGCCCTTCACGCCGACGGCTGCGCCGCTCAGGCCCCAACCGGCAGCGAGCTCGGCGGGCAGGACGTAGTCGCTCGCGGCGGCGCGGACGGAGCCGACGACCGGGAGCGAGGTGACGCTGT
Organism: Verrucomicrobiota bacterium; assembly: GCA_031384285.1. Classification (GTDB taxonomy): domain Bacteria; phylum Verrucomicrobiota; class Verrucomicrobiia; order Limisphaerales; family UBA9464; genus CAIVQB01. The sequence continues at coordinate 1,798 of JANNAJ010000645.1, read as the reverse complement.
TGGTCTTCGGGAGGAACCATTTCCGGCCGCCGCCGAGGAGCACCTTCAGGTTGGAGTTCTGGACCGCCTCGTCGAGGTACTGGTCGCAGATGCCCGTGCCCGCGCCGCGGTCGCCGGTGTGGATGGCGAACGCGGCCGGGGTGGCGTCGAAGACGTCGGAGGTGGTGACGATGCCGGTGGACTTGCCCTGCGTTCGGGCGAGGTATTCGCCCATGTACTCCACGCGGGGGTTGTCGAACACGTCGAGCGTGTCGTCGGGGAACACGCCTTCCTGGCCGTTCTGGGCCTTGTTGCCGGTCACGTAGCAGGCCATGCCCGGCGCGGAGTCGGTGACGATCGAGTTCAGCGACGCGGTGGTGACGATGCCGGTGACCGGGAAGAGGTCCATCGCCAGCGGGGCGTTGGCCTTGCCCTGCTGCGCGCCGTTCTTCATGAGGCGGGCCGCGGTGCGGTGGGCGATGCCCATGCCGTCGCCGAGCAGGATGATGACGTTCTTCGCGCGGCGGCCGACCTGGTTGAGACCGACGACCTCGAAGTTGCCGTCCGCGGTGACGACGGTGTCGTCCGACTGCTTGGCGGTGACGGTGAGCTTATGGACGCCGACCGAGACGCTGGAATAGGCGCGCAAGGTGCCGACCGCCGTGCCGACGGGCGTCACCGTGCCGTCGGCGAGCTTGGCGACGACGCCGTTCGTGGAGACGGCCACGCTGCCGGTCAACGGGATGCCGTCCACCTTGAAGGAGATCCCGGTGATCGTCTTGCCGGCCTCGGGCGAGACCGTCGCCTGGAGGTCGAAACGTTGCCCGGGCAGAAAGCGCGAGGTGATGGGCGTGCCGGGATCATTGAACGAGAACAGCATGCTCGGCGGGGTGAGCCGGGAGACGGTCGGCGCGGCCTGCAGCGAGGCGGCCGCGGCCATCGCGACGGCGCCCGCGAGCAGCCGGCGGTTCTGGAGGAGGGACAGGGTGGTCATCATTTGGAGTGTGTGTCGGTTTGGAGGTTCCGCGGGTTTCGGGCGGAAGAGGGGGAGTCGGACGGCGCAGCGGCGTCGGGCATGCCGGCGCGACCCGACGGCGAATAGGCGGTCACGAAGACCATCGCGTTGGTGTCGCCGGGCCGGACCACGAGGCGGGCCGCGGACGAGCGGCCGTCGGATTCTTCGGGACCTTCGGTGGTGAGGATGCCGGTCACCGCCACGAGACCGGGACGGTAGGGCACGATGGGCTGCGGACCCTTCGGCATATGGACGCGGACCGCGCTCGCCGGCAACGCGTCGCAGAGGAAGTACTCCCGCTCGTGCAGCGACTGGGGGACCGGGGAAAGGAGGAAGGTCCACGGGATCGGCTGCATCTGCCGCACCATGTGGCCGACGATGCGGACCGGCTTGCCAACGGCCTTCTTGGCATCGGCCGAGAGCTCGAGGCCCGCCGGGCCGATAGGCGTCACCAGCAGCTTGCCGAACGAAAGCTCCGTCACGCCGTCAGCGACCGGCGGCAACACGGGCGTCCACTGGACGGCGGCGGATGGCTTGCCCGGAGCCGTGGCCGTGCGGCGCGGGACGGACGCTTCGCGGGACCCTTGGGCCTCCGCTTCGCCCCAGACGACGAAGACCGCCGGGACGAGGATCAGGGCAAGGTTGAGGCTCAGCCTCCAGTCGTTGGAACGCACCCGGTGACGCTGCCGGCCCCGGGTTACGGACGCTTGGCGGCGGGACCACAAGCCGGCGAAGTCGGCGTGCCGGGAAGGTGACGGCGATGCGTCACCGCGGGTCCGGTCACTGCGCCCGGCGCGTCGAGCG
>JANNAJ010000602.1:0-4901 GCA_031384285.1 Verrucomicrobiota bacterium | reverse complement strand
CAGCTCGCACGGCGAGCTCAACCGCGCGCCCAGCGCCGTCGCCACATCCGCCTCGTGCCCGGTCGCGCCGGTGACCACGACCTTGGCCACCGCGGGGCTGGATTCCTGGCCGCTGTAGCCGTGCAGCGAGCGCACGACCTCGATCACCACCGACCGCACGAACGCCTCGGCCGACGGCACCGCGGGCTCGCTGGACGGCGCCATCTCGCCAGCGGTCCGGATCACCGCGCCGCGGCTGAAGAGCAGCGAGCGCTGCGCGATGATATCGATGCCGGCCTCGTCCGGACGGAGCGAGACGAGCGCGAACGCCGCATCGCCGTCGGCGACATGGCATTCCTCGACGCACCGGGCGTTCGCATAGGGCAGCAGCCCCAGGCCCGCGAGCTGGAAGCCGGCGGCTTCGGCAAGGCGTTGGTAGAACTCGACGACCTCGCGCTTCACCGCGGCGACCAGCACTTCCAACCGGGGGGCGACCCCGGCGGCTTCGCCGACGACCTCCGGGCCGGCGGCGGCTTCGGTGCGTTCCGCCGGGACCAAAACCTGGCCGCGCACCTTGAAGTCGACGACCGCCTCGTCCATGCGGAACGGCAGGTCCTTGCCGACCTGGAGATGCACGACGGAGGCGAGCTCCGTGAGTTTCTCGATGACGGGCACGGTGAGGGTCCGCAGCACGACCTTGGCCCGCGGGACGCCCATCACGACGCTGGCGGGTTTGAGCCGCAGCTTGACCAGCGCCTTGGCGACGGCCGCGCCCATGACGACAGGATCGTTGCGGTCGGCGTCCGCCGCGAGCTCCAGCGTCTCGGCGAGGACCTGCGGCACGCTGCCGCGCGGTCCCGCTTGGACGACGCGCAAGGTCGAGCCGTCCAGGTCGAGCGCGGTGACCGAGGAAGGCGGGCGCGGCCGGCGCTCGCGGCGGAGCCGGAGGCGCCGGAGCACCGGAGCAAGTTGGCGAAGGCGGTTCGACATCGAGGGTTGGGAATTGTCAGCCGGTCCGGAGGCTAAAGTGAAGCCCCGGAACGGGCTTCTTCGAGGACATCTCCGACCAGCTTGAACGGCAGGCCGAGCCGGGTGATGTCGCGGAGCCGGATCACGCGCGGCACGTCGCCGGCGACATCGATGGTCGCGTCGAGCACCCGATAGCGGCCGGACGGCACGCCGTAGCCTATGACGTGGAAGCTGAACTGGTAGCTGCCGGTCGTGATATGCGGGGCGATCGTCTTGAAACGGGCGGCGTCGACGACGCCCTCTTGGAACAACCACCCGATGGTGGCACGCCGGTCGGCCCCGAGCCCGCCGCGGGTCGAGACGATGGTCTCGGCGAGCGCGGGATCGATGCCCGGCAACGTCGCGAGCACCAGCGCGTCGGCGGTGCCGATGTTCACCAGTCCTTCGCGTCGTTCCTTGGCATCGGTCGTGAACAGGTCGAGCACCAGCGGCAGCTCTTCCTTCGTGATGCCCGAGGCGACCTCCGTTTCCTTGCCCTGTTCGTCTTTGTATCGCACCGAGGCTTCCAGGACCTCGGCGGGATGCCGGAGCTTCACCTTCGCGGCACGCAGCGCCGCGACATAATTGGTGAACGAGGCCGGAAATCCGGCCTCGGGCAACGACGCGGACGGGTCGTTCAGGTCGATCTTGGGCCGGCCGGCCCGGGTGCGGCTCCGTTCGTACGACCCGACCGTGAGATACTGCCCCATCCCGTGGTCGAGCCGGTTGTCCTTGTTGTCGGGCGGGAACTGCTCGTCGCCGTCGTTCTCGTCCGGGTCGAGGCGGCCGTTGAGATTCGCGTCTTCTCCGTGGAGCAACGACCAGCTGAAACCCGGCACGCCGAGCAGGTCGTCCAGGCTCGTCAGCGGTCCCGCGGTCCGGACCGGGACCACGCCGATCGCCGGGACCGTGGTCCGGACGACGGCCTCGTCATCCGGATCCGCGCGCACGGCGGCCTCGTCGGGGATGGTGGCGAGCGGATCGACCGGATCGGCCGCGTCGGGACCGATCCCCACGGCTTGGCGCAAGGCTTGGGCCATCGCCGGTGTCATCCGGGGGATCTTGGTCAGGTCGGCGGCGCCGATGTGGTTCAGGTCGATCCGGCGCGCCTCGTCGGTCAGGCCGTGGCGGATCTCCACCGGGGAGGAACTGTCGCCCGGCGAGAAGACCGTGAAATACCAGCGGTCCGCGCCGTCCTCCGTGACGAGCCGTCCGCGGAAGGCCGCCGGATCATCGGCCCACGTCTCGTTCCCGGGAACGGCGGCCGCGGCGACGTGCAACGCCTCCTCGACGCCGCTCAACGCCGCGGCCCACGCCTGCTCCGCGCCCGCGCTCGCGCTGGCCGCGGTCTCCTCGGCGCGCGAACGGAACAACAGGCTCACCGTCACCATCGACAACAGCATCACGAACACGAGCACCGCGAGCAGCACGAAGCCTCGGCGCGAGCCGGGGCGACGCTGCTGGCGGAGGATGTCCACGGGCGGTTTCACGATGTCGGCACCGAGGCGGAGGGGCTGTTCGTGTCGTCGCTTCGCCGCGCGGATCCGGCCGGCACGACGACGACGCGGCGGAATTGTTCGTACGGATAGGTTTCCGGTGTCGCGTCGTCGGGCAGCGGCTCGGTCCCGAGCACGACCTCGACGCCGGGCGGCGGCACTTGATTCGTCCAACTTTCTTGCCACGCGCCGCCGTCCCAGAATCGGAAGCGGATGAAACGGACCTGGTCGGTGAGCAGTTCGGCGGGACGGTTCGTGGCAGCGGGTGCCAGGGACGAAGCGTCCAGCGGCGCGGTCGACGCCGACCTCTCGGCCCGAGGGCGCGCCGACAACGGCGATTCCGTCCGGTCGAGCCCGAGGACCACGGTGTTCGTGCCGTCGGGGCCGGTCACCGTGTCGTACGAGATCCGGACCACATCCGGTCCGACGGTGATCGTGCCGTCGGGCCCGTGCCCCGAAGGCACCGCCAGCGAGGCCCGAGTGAAACGGACCGAGCCGGACCCGCCCATGAAACTCTCCGCATCGCCCGCCACCGGTTGCGCTTGGCGAAGGTCCGCCGTGAGCCGGTCCGCCACGAGCCGCACCACGGAGATCCGTTCCGATTCCACGAGGATCTGTCCGCGCAGGTCGGTCGCCTGCCGGTAGAACGTCAACGCGATGACCAATAGGCCGGTCGCGATCGCGATGGCGAGGATCACTTCGACCAGCGTGAACGCGCCACGGCGCGCGTCCCGTCGGAGATGTCCGCCGCCGCGGGTGATGTTGGAGGATACGGGGTGCATCGGTCAGGGTTCCCGGACCGCGGTGAGCGCGTCGGCCCCGGCGCTGCGGCCGATACGGATGACCTGGGCCAACCGTTGGACCACCGGAGCGGTCCTGTGCCGCACCACCACTTCGACGCGCGTGGATCCGGCGGTGGCGCTGGTGGCGCTGGTGCCGCTGATGGTGTTCTCGACGGGCAGCAGCGAAGCTTCCCAGGTCCAATCCTGGAACGGCGCGTCGAACGGTCGCCGACCTTCTCCGCTCGGCACGCGGATCCCGAGCTGGATCTCGGCCATGACGCTGGTCGCCAAGTTGACGGCGTGGGTTCCGAGCTTCTGGCGCTCGAGGCTCTCCAGCGAGGAGTTCAACGCACCGGTGACGACGGCCGCCGCCGCAACGAAAAGCGCGAGCGCGATCAGGACCTCGAGCAGCGCCGCTCCGCTCCGCGCGAAGTCGCGACGGCGTCGGTCCGACCGGAGCGCTGGGCATCCCGGCATCATCTCGAATGGTCCATAGGCGCCTCGGGGGCGGCTTCTCCGGCGACGATCTCGATCGAGCGCCGTCTCAACACCCCGGTGAGGCCGGAAAGTTTGACAGCCATTTGCTTGGCATCGCCGTCGTCCAAGGAACTCAGGACGACCTCGGCGGAATCGCTGGAGCCATCCGGATAGAACAAGATCGTGAGCGCCTGCGACGCGGAAGGCGCGTCGCCTCCTGCGGACGACTCCGTCGGTGCCGGCGACGGCGACAACGATGAGGCCGACGGACCCGTGGCGGCCGGCGGCGCGGGGGGCTGTGCCCGGAACGGACGCACGCGGACCAATTCGTCGATCTGCGTGGTGTAGGGCTTGGCGTCCGCCAGCGCTTCGAATTGTCCCGGCGCACCGAGCGGATCCGTCTCCCACGCGACCTGGATGCCCGGGGCGGTCGACGTCGGATTGGTTCCGGTCGGGACCGGTTCCCCGTCGGGGAAGACGATCCTCACCGTCCGCCCGCTGCTGGCGGCTTGGGCCCGGGCGTAGCGGAAGAGCGACTCCACTTGGGTCGCGCCCTCGTCAAGCCGCGCGCCGCCTTGCGCCGGACCGAAGTTGAGGATCCCGGCTCCGACCATCAGCAAGAGGAGCGAGACCGTGAGCAGGAGCTCCACCAATGTGAAACCCGGCCCGGCAAGCCGCCGCCGATGACCGGTTTGGTTGCGCATGCGATGGAGCGTGGGCGGTCACGGCTGCGCTCACTTCGGGGCGCCGTCGGTGTCGGAGCTCTCCGAGGCGAGCTTGATGTCGTCGTCGGTGTCGGGTTGTCCGTCCGGCCCGACCGAGAACAGCTTGTAGGGCAGAGCGCCGGCCTTCTCGCCTTCGGTCGCGCGGTCGTTGAGCTCGTAGCGGATCTTGTTGTTCCAGGGGTCGTCGAGCGTCGTGCCGGGTTTCAGGTACGGACCGCTCCATTTCTCGCCGAGACGCTCGTTCTCGAAGCTCGGCTTCTTCAGCAAGGCTTCGATGCCGCCTTCCTGCTCGGTCGGATAATGGCCGAGGTTCAAGCGGTAGGTGTCGAGAGCACTGCCGACCTGCGCGAGCATGAGCTTCGTCGTGTTCTTCTCCGCGCCTTTCTGCTGCGGGAGGACGAACACCACGAGCGCGCCGGCGAGCAGCAGGATGA
>JANNAJ010000487.1:0-1997 GCA_031384285.1 Verrucomicrobiota bacterium | reverse complement strand
CCTCGACCGGGTCCCTGAAGAAGATGGGGCACCGTCGGGACATCCGGACCGGAGCCGGGCGTATCCAACGCGCGACAGCGGCACGGTCTCGACGGACCGGTCCGTGGACCATGCCGTGCGAGCCGAATTGCGCCCGATACCGCGGCGGCCGTCGCCGCGGTATCGGGCGCAGGCGTCAAGAAGCAGGGCGCCCCGCCGTCCGCCCCGGAGGCGCCTGGTTCAACCCGCCGTGGCGGCGCGGGCCTTGGCCTGGGCCTTGGTCTGCGCCTTCAGCCATTTCTCGGCCTGCCCCATGAACCCGAAATAACCGCCCCGGGCGTACGGCCACAGCTGGAAGTCGGTGGGCCGGCGGCACAGCACCAATTCGACACCGGCCGCCGTGAGCGCGGCACGGACCGCCTCCAACCGGTCGTTCAACGGCCCCACGGCCGGTGCGTAGGCGACCACGGCACCGAGACGCTCCTTCACCGCCCATGCGGCCAGACCTTCCGCCAAGGTCGTCACCGGAAGCATCTCCGCGGTGCAGCCGAAGTGCTCGCCGGCCCGCTCGACCGCGTCGGCGAACGACGCGTCGCGATGACGTCGGCGAGGCGCGCCGAGCGAGGCCGCGCCGTCTTCTGCCGCGCTGGTGAAGGCCGCAGCGGCGACGAAGGCCGCCTCGTGGAGCTCGCCGATCTCGGGTGTCATGTCCTCTTCGTGGATCCAGAGCCCGGAGCGTTCCGTGAGTTGGGCGGGCTTCGTCGGATAGGTGGCGAACCGGCTGGCTTCCGGGGTCGGCGCGGGCGCATCGGGCCCGACGACGTCGAAGACCGTCGCCCGGACCTTCTTCTCGTCGAGGCGTTCGAGGCCGGTCGTGTCGGCCAGCAGCTCGGGCGCGCAGCATTGCTCGAGGTTCGCGCGGCTCACGAGATACGGCTTGTCCTTGGTCTGCAAGCCGGCGACCCAACGCCAGTTCAAGGTGTTGCTGGCCGCATCGGCATCGAGCAGATGGCGGAGGAAGAAATCGGCGCCGACCTCCCAGGGAAGGCGTTCGACATGGATCCAGAAGCTCGCCCACCACATGCGGGCGTGGTTGTGCAGGTATCCGGTCTCGACCAGTTCGCGGGCGAAACGGTCCATGATCGCCACGCCGCTCCGGCCGGCCATGACCTCGTCCGCTCGCTGGCGGACGACCTCGTGCAAGGTCCCTTTCAGGGCTTCCAACCGGTCCGCGTAGTCGCGCCAGACGGCGGGCCGTGTCTCGAGCCAGCCCTTCCAGTAGCGGCGCCAGAAGATCTCCTGCAGGAATTTCTGCGCGACCGAGGCCGGATGTTTCGCGAGCAAGCTGGCGGTGATCTCGTCCTCCGTGACCAAGCGGCTGCGGATCGCCGGCGAGAGCCGCGAGACATGGGGATGCCCCGGGGCGACGAGATTGCGCTTGGCGCCGTAGGCCGGGACGAGGGGTTGGAACGCTTCCCAGCGCGCCAAGGCGCTAGAGCGCGAGGCCGGGAAAGTCAGGACAGGTACAGACACGCGCCGAAGGTTGGCATCCACCGGGCAGAGTCAATCCAAGCCGTCCGCAATCCTCCGCACACGGACGACATTGCCCGCCGCCATCAGGCCACCGTGGACCGGCCCATCAGCGCCTCGACCTCGCTCAGGACGCGGAGCGCGATCTCGTGCGGCGATCCGGTGCCGTCGATCACGCGGACGCGTCCAGGCCAATCTTCCGCGAGCTTTTCGTAAGCGGCGTCGACCCGGCCGAAGAAAGCGTCCTGCTCGGCCTCGAACCGGTCGGGCAACGGTGCGGTCGCCAGGTTCCGTGCGGCCAACCGCCTCAGCGCTTCCTGCCTCGGGACGCGGATGAGCAGCGTCAGGTCCGGTCGCGTGCCGGCCACGGCGAGCTCGATGACCGCGCGGACGGCCTCGGCGTCGAGGCCGCGCCCGCCCGCTTGGTACGCCGTCGTGGAATCGTAGAACCGGTCGCAGAGCACGATCTCCCCGTTTGCCAGCGCCGG